>JAJYOH010000013.1 GCA_021796315.1 Chloroflexota bacterium | reverse complement strand
TCATGGACGGTGCGCTTGGGCCGCGCACGGCGGCAATGTTCCAGCCTTATGATGGCGAGCCGGAAAATAAAGGCATCCTCAACATGGATGGCGAGGAACTTTTTGAGTTTGGCCGCCGCGCCGCCGATGTTGGCCTCGGCATGACGGTTCACGCCATCGGTGACCGCGCCAACCATGAAGTGCTCGACGCGTACCAGCAATTACGCGCCTATGAAAAAGAAAAAGGCCTGCCGCATTTGCGTCACCGCATCGAGCATGTGCAGGTGCTTCACCCCGATGATGCGAAACGACTCGCACAACTCGACATCATCGCTTCGATGCAGCCCATTCATGCCACGTCGGATATGTTGATGGCGGATAAATATTGGGGCGAACGCGCCGCGCTTTCTTACGCGTGGCGGACTCAACTGGATGCGGGCGCGTACGTGGCTTTCGGCTCGGATGCGCCGGTAGAATCGCCGAACCCGTTTTGGGGTCTGCATGCGGCGGTCACTCGTCGACGCGCGGACGGCTCGCCGTCAAAAGAAGGTTGGAGGCCCGAACAGCGTTTGTCCGTTCAAGAGGCGCTCGAAGGTTTTACCATCGGCGCGGCGTACGCGGCTTATGCTGAGGACCGTCTTGGAAAATTATCGCCGGGTTATCTTGCAGACCTAATTGTGTTGGAAGATGATCCATTTACCTGCAATCCGGATGACATGAAAGATTTTCAATCTTCTGCTACAATGATTGGTGGCGATTGGGTCTTTAGTAAATAGGAAGTATCGCCGCGTCGGAATCGTCGAGTTATCGGTTGGAGAAAACTGTCCATGCCAAAGACAAAAACGCATCCACAATTAACACCAGAAATGCTTGTGCCGAAACTGGGGGAGGCTTTGGTTCGCAGCGGCCATGTCTCTGAATTAGATTTGCAAAAAGCCCTGGCGTACCAGCAGGAACAGATCGCACAGGGAAAAACCTATTTGCTTGGTCAGGCCCTTTTGGATCTAAATCTGCTTGACCGTCCAACATTGGATGAAGCTGTCACCGAACAGATCATCCAATTGCGTTCGGCGCTGCAAGCCGCCAACCGGAATCTCGAGCAACGCGTCCAGCAGCGGACGGTTGAATTGCAGGAGGCGCTCGAACGGCTTTCAGAACTCAGCCAGATGAAAGCCAACTTTGTCGCCAACATTTCACATGAATTGCGTACGCCGTTGACGCATATTAAGGGCTACCTCGAATTAATGGTCACTGATTCGCTGGGGCCGCTGACGGAAGAGCAGCGCCATGCCCTGCAAGTCAGCCAGAAGGCATCCACCCGATTGGAAAATATGATCGAAGACCTGATCATGTTCTCGCTGGCCTCACGCGGCGAAATGAGCATGAAGCAGGAACCCTTTGACATTCGTCGCATTGCGAATCTGGCGGCCAAGACGGCCTTACAAAAAGCCGAGGAGCGCGGGGTACAGGTGTATGTTGCAGGAGACGAGAACATGCCGCGGGTCCAGGGTGACCCGGAAAAAATCAGTTGGGCGTTGAATCAACTTTTGGATAATGCGGTCAAATTTACCCCTTCGGGTGGACGCGTCATTGTCAGCTTGAAGGAAGAAGGCGCCAATCTGGTGATGATCTCGGTCACAGATACAGGGATTGGTATTCCGGCGCATCGTTTGAAGGAAATTTTTGAGCCGTTCCACCAGTTGGATGGCTCTTCCACGCGCAGGGTGGGCGGCGCCGGATTGGGCCTGTCACTGGTGCGGCAGATCATCGAAGCGCACGGTTCTTTGCTGGATGTGAGTTCGGTCGAGGGCAGAGGCACAACTTTCAAGTTCCCTCTGTTGGCCGTTGAGGAAGAAAAGAAGAAAAAACGATAGGCGTGACCTATGCCAGTTGACCCTGAAACCCTCGAATACCTGTACTCCATTTTGGCGCCTTTGAATCAGAAAGTTGATTGGAAAGCCTCGCTTGGCAATTTGCTTGCCTCTCTCCGCGAGGATTTTTTATACGATAACGTGGCTGTTTATTTGCTTGACTCGCAGATCAGAGGCCTGGACGTAATATATGCCCGTGCAGTTGGGCGCGGTAAATCATCCGAAGCCGATGTCAGTTGGGGCGAGGGGATTGCGGGGGATGTTATCGCTCAGGCGAAAATAATTACCCACGAACCCAGCCTGCATCAACATACCGACCGCCTGGACCTGCCTTACCTGCTTGGCCTGCCTTTATTTATCGCGGGACGATTGAACGGCGCGCTGGTTTTCATCCGTTTTGGCGGTCCGCGTTATTCTGAAATGCACCAGCGTTTAGCGGCGTTGATCGCTGCATCCACTGCATCATTGCTTGAGCGCAAGGCCTTGCAGGAGGCGCGTGCCGACCTCGAATCGATCCAGAAGCAAATGCGGTTGCAGGATGATTTTGTTTCCACGATCTCGCACGAACTTCGCACCCCGCTCGGCTTTATTAAAGGTTATAGCACCAGCCTGTTGCGTGAAGATACCAAATGGGACGACAAGACCCAGCGCGAATTTTTAGCCATTATTGACGATGAGGCCGACCGCTTAACTCATTTGATCGAGAACATGCTTGAGTCGGCTCGTATGCAAAGCAAGACGCTCCAGTTTAAATTCCAACCCCTGCGCCTGGATGCGATCGTGCGCGATGTTGCCACACGCGTCCGCACCCACCACCCCGAGTTGCAAGTCGATATTGAATTCGATCCAGCCCCTCCCATCCTCGGCGATAGTGTTCGACTCTCGCAGGTCTTCGAGAATCTTTTCAGTAATGCCACGAAATATGCCCCCAGTTCTCCTTTGGCTATTAAACTAAAACGCACCGAGAAAAAACTGCGCGTCAGTTTCGCTGACCACGGCCCTGGAATTCCAGAAGATTTCATCCCGTTTATTTTCGAGCGTTTTTACCGCGTGCCGGGCGAAGCGTCGGTCACAGGCACCGGCCTCGGACTTTATATTTGCAAACAGATAATATTGGCGCATCATGGTAAGATTTGGGCAGAGTCTGTTCCAGACGAAGGCACTACCGTCTTTATTGAACTGCCTGTTGATCCTGGCACTTGATCTTTTTTGTTCATAAAGGAGGACGTTATGTCCAAGCGCATTCTGATCGTCGACGATGAGCCGCGCTACCTGCGATTGCTGGAAGCCAACCTCAAGACCGAGGGCTATGGCGTGGTCACCGCCTCCGATGGGTTGCAGGCTGTGGACGTTTTTTCGTCCCAGCCGGTGGACCTGGTTTTGCTGGATGTGATGATGCCGCGTCTCGATGGGTTTGGGGCCTGCCAGCGCATCCGCGAATTCTCCAACGTCCCGATCATCATCCTGACTGCCAAAGGCGAGGAACAGGATCGCGTCAAAGGCCTGGACCTCGGGGCGGATGATTATCTCGTCAAGCCTTTTTCAGCCACCGAGCTTTTGGCGCGCGTCCGCGCCGTGTTGCGCCGTGCGCAGACCCCTGCTGAACACGGGCAGGAACGTTTCTTCACCCACGAAAATCTCAAGATCGATTTTGCGCGCGCTGAAGTTTGGCGTGACGAACAGCCGGTTTCCCTCTCCGCTACCGAGTATCGCCTGCTCCTCCAGTTCGCGCATAATATCGGCAAGATACTTACATCGGAGGAATTACTTACCAGTGTGTGGGGCCCGGAGTATAAAAATGACAAGGAAATCTTATGGGTCAGCATTGCCCGTCTGCGCCAGAAATTGGAGCACGATGCCCATAACCCGCGTCACATTGTGACGCGTTCGGGATTGGGTTACCTGATGCCGCCCATCGAATCTTAAGGAGATTTGTATGGCTGGGAATAAGATACTCATCGTTGATGCAGATATTGCCAGCCGCAACTTTGTCGCGGCGGCCCTGCACAAGGAGGGTCATCATATTCTACAGGCCGCATCTGGTAGGGAAGGTCTGATCCTTGCCTGGCGCGACCGCCCGGAAGTCATCATTATGGATCCGGTTATGGCTGATTTGAAGGGGGAGGATTTTGCCACGCGCCTGCGCTCTGATGCACGTACGTCGCGCGTTCCTTTGATTGCTCTTAGCAGTGATCCACAACCTGCCCGCGTCCGCTCTTGCATGGATGCGGGATTCAATGAATACCTGGTCAAAACTGCGCAGGCCATTCCTGCGTTGATCGAAACCATAAGCCGGTTACATAGCAATGCCGCTGCTGCCATCAAAGAAGGCGGATTGTTAATGACATTTCTTAGCGCAAAGGGCGGCACCGGTACATCGTCACTGTGCGCCAATATTGCCATGAACATTGCGAGCAATCAACCCGAGGTACGCGTGGCGGTGGTGGACGTTGTCCTGCCTATCGGCTCGATTGCTGAGATCGTCGGCTACGAAGGCGATAAAAACCTGGTTACGATTGCTGAGATGCCTGCTTCAGAAACGACCCCTGAATTCTTCCGTGAAAATTTAACCGTCATGTCAAATTGGCATTTTCACCTGTTGGCCGGATCTCCCGACCCCGAGCATGGCAACCAGCTCAAAGTCGGGCGGATCGGCGATATCATCCACGCGCTAAAAGCCTCCTATGATTTTGTCCTGCTTGATCTTGGACGTTCGTTGTCGCGCTTTAGCCTGCCTCTCATCGAACACGCGGACCTGGTCGTGATGGTAGTCAGTACCGACTTGAGCACGATCACGTTGACAAAAACGGTCTGGGAATACCTGCGTTCCAAGGGATTGCAGGCTTCATCCATCTATACCATTTTGAATCGCGCGGTCGGCCTGGAAGGCTTGACCAAGGCTGAAGCTGAAAAGATCATCGGTATTGAGATCAAGACCGCCATGCCATATCTCGGCAGTAATTTTTCTCTGGCAAATAACCAACACCAGCCCATTGTTTCCAAATTTCCACACGATACGGCATCCATTGTATTGAAGGAAGCGTCGCAGCAAATGGTTAACATGGCGCGGCGTTTACGAACCGAATAATTTTGGAGATAAAAATGAACATTGAATTCGATGAAAAAGGTAAATTCTTTACCAATGTGGTGACCAAGGTTTCCGTGCCTGCAACCATCCAGACCACCAGTCAGTTGATTCGAGGCGATGTGCATGTTCGTAAAGGTGAGCGTTTGAAAGATGAATTGGATCGCGATGAACCCTTTCTGGCGATGACCAACGCGACCATTATGGGCGCGGACGGCCAGGTTCAGTTCGATGCCCCGTTTTTGGCCGTGCAGCGCTCTCAGATCGTCTGGGTTTTGCCGCACCAGAAAGAGGAAAAAAGTGAGTAGTCTCTTATGACTCAGCCAGCGACTCCTGGAATCTCGCGTTTATCTGCTTCCGATCTTGGAAAACTCAAACGCTTTTTGATCGACAGCCTTTCGCGCGGCATTGAAAGCGAAGGTGTCTCGTTTGATCACCGCCGGGAATTTATTCAATTGCATCTGAAGGATGTGTATGAACAGGCGCACATCAGCCTGCCTGCTGATATTCAGAAGTCCATCTTCCTGGATGTGATGAATGACATGATGGGCTTTGGACCGATCCAGCCATTGCTGGATGACGAAGACATCAGCGAAGTAATGGTCAATGGTCCCAAAAAAGTTTACATTGAAAAAAAGGGACAACTCGAACGCACCAACGTGACCTTTGATGACGACGCCCATGTGATGCGGATCATTGACCGCATCATTCTGCCCCTGGGCCGGCGCGTGGACCCTGACAGCCCCACCGTTGACGCCCGTCTGCCGGACGGCTCGCGCGTCAATGCCGTCGTCCCGCCTGTCGCAATTGACGGACCTTCCATCACCATTCGTAAATTTCGCAAGGATAAGCTCAAGATCGGGCAACTGGTCGAGTATGGCTCACTCACACAAAACATGGCTGAGCTGTTGAGAGCCTGTGTGTTGGCGCGTTTGAACATCGTTATTTCGGGTGGAACAGGTTCGGGCAAGACAACGCTTCTTAACGTGCTGTCCGGCTTTATTCCGGAGAATGAACGGATCATCACCATCGAAGACGCGGCGGAATTGCAGCTTCAGCAGGATCACGTCCTGCGCATGGAAACAAAACCTGCCAATGTGGACGGCGGCGGCGAGACAACCATCCGTGACCTTGTCCGTAATTCGTTGCGAATGCGGCCTGATCGGATCGTGGTGGGTGAGTGCCGCGGCGGTGAAGCGTTGGACATGCTTCAAGCCATGAACACGGGCCACGATGGTTCGTTGACCACCCTGCACGCCAATACTCCGCGCGATGCGCTCTCACGTCTCGAGACGCTGGTGTTAATGGCCGGTATGGACCTGCCGCTCAAAGTTGTTCGCCAGCAAATTTCATCGGCGGTTGACCTCATCGTTCAGCAATCCCGTTTGAAGGATGGTGCGCGCAAGATTACGGCCATTACCGAGGTCGCTGGCATGGAAGGCGATACGATTGTCCTGACCGATGTTTTTAAATTCGAACAGACCGGTGTCGGTGAAGGCGGCAAGGTGCTTGGCGATTTGAAAGCCACTGGAATTCGCCCGGCCTTTTCACCGCGTTTGGAAGCCGCCGGGTTTAAACTTGGCGCTGATCTCTTTGGCAATACGATTGCAGATAGATTAGCTGCCAGCCAATCCGGCCATTCACGGCGTTAATCTCTTGCCATTCCTGGCAGATGGATAGGATGACGAGCTTCTTCTGCTATAATCAGCCCACGAGGACTGCATGGATACTCGCTCTCAAATCACTCTCCGCACAAAAAAACTTGGCGTTTTGATTCGTGATGCGCGCATGGCGGCGCGGCGCAATATTGATGAATGCGCCAAAGCCGTCGGCGTGACCAAGGGAATCTTCCGCGCCTACGAAGAGGGCCGTCGTGCGCCTTCATTGCCTGAACTTGAGATACTTGTTTATTATCTCCAGTTGCCCATCGATCATTTTTGGGGCAAGTCATCCATTTCGAGCGAGGCCCCGCTTACTGAACCAATTGATCTGCCGCAGCTTGCCGAGTTGCGTCAACGCATGATTGGCGCCTTGCTCCGGCAGGAACGCAACCACGCCAGCCTTTCCATTAAGGCATTAACGCAGGAGACGGGTATCAGCGGTGCGCGCATTAAAGCTTATGAACTTGGCGAGCGCCCCATCCCCCTGCCCGAACTTGAGAGCTTGTTGAATGCCCTCGGAAGCCGCATCGAAACCTTCTTCGACCAGAGCGGCCCGGTCGGTAAATGGATGATAGATCAGAAGTCGGTTCAACAGTTCCTGGAATTACCCAAGGAGTTGCAGGCCTTCGTCTGTCAGCCGGTTAATCGTCCCTATCTCGAATTGGCGTTAAAACTCAGTTCCATGCCCACGGATAAATTGCGTTCGGTGGCTGAGGGTCTGCTCGACATCACGTTGTAATATTCCCGATGAAATAATCATGCCTACTATCGAAGAACTCAAAAAATTAGCAGATACCGGAAAGCTGGATTTTGAAGCAGGCAAGTATGATTCTGCCGCTGCGATATTTGAGAACGTGGCAAATGGTTATGCAGACCTGAATGATCAGCCGGACGCGGCTGAGATGAAGAACAATATGAGCGTAGCTCTGCTTCAGGCTGGCAAATATCAACAGGCTTTGGATGCCGCGCTCGGCACCGACCAGATCTTCGCAAACATCAAAGATTTAAAGCGTCAGGGCATTGCGGTGGGCAACCAGGCCGCCGCGCTCGAAGCGCTTAAACGTAATGAAGAAGCCATTGCCGCTTATGAACGTTCCGCTCAAATCTTTGCCGATGCGGGCGAAGGCGATATGCGTTCGTTGGTGCTCAAATCTGCGGCAGGCATTAAACTTAAAAGCGGCAGGGTTGCCGAATCTGCTTTCAAGATGATCGGATCGCTTGAAGCCAAAGACAAACCATCCATCTTCGAGCGTATTCTAAAATTTCTCCTGCGTTTTCTGCAAAGATGATTACGGCCAAGCCATCGGCAGCGCATAAGGCAGGCCAACAGGTTCGCCCGGCGGTTTATGCGGACCATCAGAAGATTGCCGACCTCATTATTTTTGAACCGCGCGTTCACAGGCATCTTGATTGGCGCGGCCCGCTCGAATGGCTTGGATATCCTCCCTATTTTGTTACAGAAGAAAATGGACACATAACTGCGGCCCTGGCTTGCCCGCCTGACCCGGATTCCATTGCGTGGATTCGACTCTTCGTCCACGCATCGCATCTTGCCGGACCCTCAGCCTGGTCGCCGTTATGGGAAGCAACACTTGATGAATTATCCGCTCACGGCGGCGGGACAGCGGCGGCCATTTCCATGCAACATTGGTTCGAGCAAATCCTGCTCGAAAGCGGTTTTACGCTTTACCAGCATATTGTTTTGCTCGAATGGGCTGAACAATCCATCCAGCAAATTTCTATTCCAACCAATATTCATATTCGAGAAATGACGGCTGAGGACCTGCCGCGTATCGTCGAGGTGGATGCGTTGGCTTTTGAACCGCTTTGGCATAATTCACTGGGTGCGTTGACAAAAGCTTTTTCCCAGGCATTGTATGCAGCCGTTGCGGAAGACGCTTCGGGCGTGATCGGGTATCAACTGTCAACGGGAAATTCGTTTGGGGCACACCTCGCCCGCCTCGCCGTCCGGCCTGAGGTGCAGGGGCGCGGACTTGGTCTCGCATTGGTGAGCGATCTCATCTTGGGATTGAAGGAACGCAACAGCCTGTCGCGCATCACGGTCAATACTCAGGGAAATAATGCCGCGTCGCTGGCGTTATATCATCGGCTTGGTTTTCGACCCACAGGGGAGCAATTCCCGGTTTACACCTACCGCGTGGAACCGCATAGGTTATGACCGTGCCAGAAGTCTTTTTCCCGCCGCGTTTATTGCGCCAGTTTGTTGAAACTCTTTCATCTGAGATTGGTTCACGGAATTTATCCGCCGTGTTGGAAAAAGATGACCTGCCTCTTGAGTGGGCAAATTTGGCGCAAGTGGACCAGCTTGACGGCGCACATGCAGCGGAAGTTTACGCGGGCCTGCAATCTGCCATGCGGACTTATTACGGGCGCGGTGCGCGCGGCACTCTTTTGCGGATCGGAAGCAAGTTATGGGATCGTGTGTTGAATGACGCCGCTTTGGGAACGAAAGCGCAGTCCACTTTGGTGCGCGGATTGCCGCTCTCGATGCGTAGAAAACCAGCGCTCGATCTGGCGGCGCGTTTGTTGAGCGATAGACCCGGCGATATCACGGTTCATACTCTCGACCTTGATCTGCTTTTTGTTGACCATGTCAGCCCAACCACGCTCGGACAAAAAGATTCTGCGCCGATCTGTTATGCCACTCAGGGCTTCATTCGCGAGGCTCTTTATTGGGCTGTAAAACGTGAGTTCGATATTGACGAGATTTCCTGCCGTGCGGCGGGACATCACAACTGCGAATTCAAGATCACCGCAGGAGGTTGAAATGAAATCTTTTGAATCAAGCTGGCAAAATAAGGATGGGACGAAATTTTATGTTCAAGGCTGGGAGCCGGACACAAAATCCAAAGCTGTGGTGTGTCTCGTACATGGACACGGTGAACATGTCGGGCGTTATGCACACGTCGGCGAAACATTCAGCCAGGCCGGATATGCCCTGGCCGGTTTCGATGAGCGCGGGCATGGAAAAACATCCGGGCCGCGTGGACACGTTCCATCGTATGAAGCCATGATGGATGACATCGCGGATTTCATGGCGCAGATGAAAGCGCGCTATCCGGGGCTGCCAGTCTTTTTATACGGTCACAGCATGGGTGGGAATCAGGTTCTTAACTTTGGATTGCGCCGCAAACCCAAGTTGACGGGCGTGATCGCCACCGATCCGTGGTTGAAACTGGCTTTTGATCCGCCTGCGATTCAGGTTTTTCTCGGCAGAACGATGAATAGTATCGCACCGGGATTCACTCAAAAATCCGGCCTGGAAACGGCAGCGCTTTCACGCGACCAAAAAGTTGTGGATGCCTACATCAAGGATCCACTGGTGCATGACAAAATTTCGGCGCGTCTTTTTGTCGGAATGTATGAATCGGGACTTTGGGCGCTGGACCACGCCGCGGAATTTTCGCTTCCGCTTTTGCTGATGCACGGCACAGCCGATCGCCTGACATCCTGGCAGGCCAGCCAGGAATTTGCGCGACGGGCGGGCGGGAATGTTACCTGGCGTGCGTGGGATGGCTTTTATCACGAGATCCACAATGAGCCTGAAAAGGCCGAAGTGTTGAAGACCATGGTCGATTGGATGAATGGGCGATTAAGTAAAAAATGAGTCTTTCCACTGTGTTCTGTACAAAAATTCCTGAACATGGGAAAATTTTGCAAATATATTTGTATGAGGTGAAGCAATGAGCAAAAAAGATCGTGAAGGTGGTATGAGCAAACGTCAGGAATTTCGCGAGAAGCGCCGCCGCGCGGAGCAGCGTAATCGATGGGTCTGGATCGGTCTGATTATTGTCGGCGCTTTGCTGGTTGTATTCTTCTTCGTTTATCCGCAGCTTAAGCCGATTGCCGCGGTCCAGTCCATTACGCCTGAAGCCCGCCCGAATCCGAACGGCCTGTCGGCTGGCGATCCCAATGCGCCTGTCAAGTTGACGGAGTTCTCGGATTTCCAATGCCCGTATTGCAAACAATATTGGCAGCAGACGGAACCCCAAATCCTTAACGCTTATGTAAAAACAGGCAAGGTGTTTTACACTGACAAATCAGCGGGTAACTGGGTAAGCGGCAATATTGGTCGGGGTGGGACCGAATCCCAGGATGCCGCCATGGCCGCATATTGTGCCGCCGACCAGAACAAGTATTGGGATATGCACGACGCCCTCTTTACCAATGTGATTGGCGAGGATGCCGGCTCTTTCACACAGCGTCGTTTGCAGGCCATTGCCCAGAGTATTGGGCTCGACATGAACGCCTTTAACTCATGCTATTCCAGCCAGAAGTACTTGAAGCAGGTTAATCAAGATTTTCAGGATGCCATTGCGGCCAAGATTCAGGGAACGCCTTTCTTTGTCATCAGTTATGTGCCGAAGGGCCAGACCCAGGCTGTCACCACCACGCTCGACGGCGCACAGCCATTCAGCACATTCCAAAAGGAGCTTGATAAGGCCCTGGCTGCTGCAGGTGCGCAGTAAATTGTTGGCAACATAAAAAAGACGCGGCGGGGAGCCGCGTCTTTTTTTAATGAGGCGTAACCAGGATTTTTATTTTTCTTTGCGGCTCTGCGTCTTCGCGTTAAATTGTTGGAAACGATCCCTGGATGATGGGACGGAAAATCATTTCTGTATCGCCGACAAAATCCAAACGATTAGAGGGGCAGCCGCCAACGCAGGCAGAAAATTGCCGACGCGGATTTTCCTGATCTCCAATAAACTGCTGATTGAAAGCCCAACCAGGATCACGCCGCCGGTGGCTGTCAATTCGTTGATCATCGAGTCGATTACTGCTTTCGCAGCAGGATTGGTCATCGCATTTGCCATGCCCGCATTTAATTGCATGGCGAGAAAACTGATGCCGCCCTGGAAGATCAAGATGACAATGGATGAAAATAATACTCCCATGCCCAGGGAGGATGCCAATGCCAATGATGCAAAACCATCCAGGACTGATTTCACCGCGAGCAGGTTGTAATCGCCGGTCAGGCCGTCTTGAATGGAACCAAGGATGGTCATCGGACCGATGCAAAAAAGCAGGGACGCTGTCAGAAAGCCGCGCACGAATTTACTCGAGTCGCCTTCGGCATCCGATTTGGCGAATCGTTTTTCGAGAATTTCACCCAGAGATTGCAGGCCGTCTTCGATTCTCCACCACTCGCCGACCAGGACGCCGATCAAAAGCGCGCCAAGTACGATCAATGAGTTCCCGGTCTTGAGGAACATTTGAAATCCCATTGCCGCGGTGAAGAGTCCCATACCGGCGACAATGGTCGCCTTCAGTTTTTCGGGGATGCGCGCGCCGAATAACATGCCCAGCGTGCCGCCGAGGAGGACGGTGATGATGTTGATGATTGTGCCTGTCATTGATGCTCCGTGTGTGGGATGCGGCGACTCCAATCGTCGCACATGTTTCGTCGAAATGGTTTTCACGAAGTGGGGAGACTTCGCACTCCGTTTATTTTTTCGCTTTCGTGGTCGATCTTCCCGCCGCCTGGTTTTCAATTAATTCCAACACGAATAGCAACGAAGATAATCGGTTGAGATATTTTTGAAGGGCCGGGTTTTTGATCTCTCCGCTGTCGAACAATCCAACCACGCGGCGTTCGGCGCGGCGCACAACTGCGCGCGCCAGTGAAAGCTTCGCGCCCGATTGAGAGTCGCCGGGCAGGATGAATTCTTTCGGCATCTCGATGGTTTGACTCAGCGCATCGGTTTGCTCTTCGAGCCACTCCACGCGCCTCGCGTCGAAGTGGAACTGGTCGGCGTTTTCGGGTGGAGCCGCCACTTCGGCCATGATCCGGTATAGGTCCCGCTGCGATTCGAGCAGGAGCGGCCCACAGCGCGGGTCAACTGCCGAGGCGCGCGCCAAGCCCAGCGTCGCGGATGATTCGTCCAAAGCTCCCAGCGCTTCCATGCGGGCATGATACTTGGCAACACGCCCCTCGCCGAGCAGGCCAGTCGTCCCATCATCCCCTTTTCGTGTGTAAAAAGACATGGGTGGATTATAATTTCAGTCGACCCTTATGCAAACCCCATCCGCGCGCAGTTGGTTAGTGCATATACCATCTCTTTTTATGGCAGGCGTGGCCATCTTGATGCTTGTCCTTACGCCGTTCTGGGCTGCACAATGGGTGCAGACTCCCTTCCTCGGCCTCATGCTTGAACCGAATAATGTGGTCAGCCTGGTCAATGGAAAAGATTGGCCGGCGCGCAGCGCGGGCGTGGTGTTCTCGGATCGCCTCGTGGCTTTGAACGGGCAGCCCGTTCATACCGGCGGCGATGTGCTGGCTTTTCTTTCCCGTAATGGGACTCGGCCTGTGCAAGCCGGTTTTGTTCATCGTAATGGAACATCCTTCACGCTCGAGATTTTGCCGCTAAGCGGGATGCCCATTGCCGACGTGCTAACACTTTTTATCATTCCATATATTGTGGGATTGGCTTTTCTCGCCATCGGTTTGTGGACTTATTCACTGCGCCGCGACATGCGCGCCAGCCGCGCCCTGCTGGCGTATGTTTCGGGCCTTTGCATCCTGACAGTCGGTTTCTTTGATATCAGCAGTACAAACCATGCCACCGTAATCTGGACGCTTGCCCTGCTGGTGAATGCGGCGGGGCTGGTTCATCTTGCGCTGGTTTTTCCAAAACCGATGCGGTTTGTTATTCGATGGCCGTTCCTGCGATTCATTTCATGGGGCGTTCTTGCGCTTTTAGCGCCGCGCGTTCTTTATATTCTTTTCTTTCCGAAAACGCCCTACGACTATATCAATGCCTGGACGCCCGGTTATCTCTTCACGGTTTTTGCGGCAGTCATTTTTATGGGCACTCTTGTATATCGCATCGTTAGCAGCGACCTGCCTTTGGTGCGCCAGCAAAGCCGGGTCATTATTTTTGGCGCCTTGATCGCCTTTTTGCCGGGCGTGATTTACATCGGTCCGCTGGCGTTCGGTGTCATCACTGAATTCCGCGCCTGGCTGATCTTCCCGGCCCTGGTTGTATTTCCTTTATCCATCACGTACGCCATTCTTCGTTACCGTCTTCTCGATGTAGATCGTTTCTTCTCGCGTGCGCTCGCCTACCTGCTCGCCATCGGCGGAGCGCTGCTGCTCTTTTATGGTTTGCTGACGTTATTCTCGATCTTCGTTCAGGAAACTGTGCGTGCCAGCGACCCGTTTGTCATCGCTTCGTATCTTCTTCTGCTTGTTATCATTTTCAATCCCCTGCGAAATTTCATCCAGCGCGGCATCGACCGTCTCTTCTATCGCGCACCTGCCGATTATCGGCGCGTCCTTACCAGCCTTTCACGCAGCCTGGTCATTACGCCTGATCTAACGCAAACCCTGCGTACGCTCGAAGAACAGATCACGCAGGCCCTCTCGCCCGAGAAATTCATCATCTATCTTTACAACGACGAGCATGGGCAATACTTCCCGAACGCGACACGCGAGGACTCTGCGCCTCCGTACGAAGTGGAAGATCCGCTCATTCATTTGCTCGCCTCTTCCCGGACGCCGATCTGGCTTCCGACAAATGGGCCTTTGCCTGCATCTTTAGAGATTCCCGGTAATCCCTACCAGCGATTGATGGGATTCACTTTCGTGCCCCTTCACTATGAAGGCAGGATGATCGGATTCATGGCGCTTGGTCCGCGCCGCTCCGGCGATCTTTACACCGGCGATGACCTCGAATTCCTGGCGGCAGTTGCGGCCCAATCCACGCTGGCGCTGGAGAACGCGCGTCTCTTCTCTAATTTGCGTCACACCCTCGACCAGACGATGGAAATGAAGAATCTGATGGATGATATCTTCGCCTCCGTTGCGGCTGGAATTATCACCACCGACCTGAAACGACGCATCACTTTGCTCAATCGCGCCGCAGAAAATATTCTGGGCGTGCCGGTCAAAAAGGCAATCGGGAAGTCATTGTCCAAGGTGCTGCCGGGGTTGGGCGATGAGATGGCAAACATGGCCGAGGAAAAGATCAAGGGTGGCGGGTCGCTGCTTAGTTCGGAGGTAAATTACAAGGTCCCGCAAAGAGGCGATTTATATTTGCGGTTGTCCGTCTCGCCATTGCGCGACGCTTATCTTGGCACAAAGGGCGCGACCTATGTCTTTGAGGACCTGACCGAGACCCGCAAGATCGAAGCTGAGCGTGAATTGATCCGCAAGACATTTGGGCGCGTGGTCGCGCCGCGCGTCCGCGACCGTTTATTGGCCGATCCCGGAAACCTTGAACTGGATGGCGTTAAGCAAACGGTTACCATTCTCTTCGCCGACTTAAAAGGTTTTACACCTTATAGCGAGAAGCACGATCCTGAAATTATTTTCAGCGCGCTTAATCAATATCTTTCGCTGGCAGCGCAAGCCATTCTGGAACACGAAGGCACATTGGATAAATTCATGGGCGATGCTGTCATGGCGCTTTGGAACGCCCCGGACCAGCAGGAGGACCACGCCTTGCGCGCCGCCCGAGCTGCATTGGAAATCGTGGAACGTTCCAGAAATGCCAACCTGACCGAAGATGTTGAGCGGCACATGGCTTTTCGCATTGGCATTACAACCGGCGCAGCCATTGTTGGCAACGTGGGCACAGCCGAACTTTTTAACTATACGGCCATTGGCGATCCGGTCAATCTCGCATTTCGATTGCAGGCCTCCGCCCAGAGCGGACAGATTCTCATTGAGAAAGCCACGTATGATATTGTCAAGGATCATGTCATCGCCACTCCGCTTGCCCCGATCATGGTCAAGGGACGTGAGCAGGCCGCCGAGATTTATGAGCTTAAGGGTTTGAAATAAATGTTAAAGCCGATCCACGCGGAGATCGTCCGCCGCGCATTGGGCGGAACCTTCAGTCCTCGTGCGCTGGAGGTCATTATTGCGGCGAATATGAAGCAGGATATTTTGAGCGGACAACTCGGCCACGATGAGTATCACTTTGATAACAACGCCTTTGAAAAATCCAAAGCTTACATTGAAGAACAACGCGCATTGATCCCGCCTGCGCTGGAACGTGCCGAAGTTGAACCCGCCTGGGAAGCTTTTGGACGCCTCACGCACACCGCCCAGGATTTTTACGCCCACACCAATTACATTGACCTTTGGCTTTCATGCCAGGAATCCGGGATGATCCCTGCGCCTGGCGAACTCGATCCGCTCGACCCGGATCTGATCGACAGCCCGGCGCTTCGTTCCGGGAAATTATATTATCCGCTTGAAGCATTGACTTTTATCCCTGCGCTGAAGAAATTTGTTGTGCCGCTTTTGCCGCGCGATTCTCATGCCTGGATGAACATCGATTCTGCGGAGCGCGGCCCGCTGTTCGAGTATGCGTTCGAAGCGGCAGTCAAACGTACGCGGCACGAGTTCGATCTAACCAAACGCGGATTTTCATCGAATAGCCTGGCCTTGTTCCAGGATTCTTTGGAAAGCCATGCCTAAAAAAAATAACAAACTCAACAAAACCACCAGGACCACTTCATTCGGTTCACCCGGACGCGAGGGACATGACGCCTCGTCTTTTTATTCCGCGCGGCTTTACGAAGATCAGCCGCAAGCTGAAGAATCCGCTTATGCTGAGAACCCTGTTCCATCCGAAATACTGAATACCATCATCCATGCTTCATCCGAAAAGATGGCCGAACTGCCGGACGCTTCCGTGCATCTGGTGGTGACGTCCCCGCCGTATAACGTGGGCAAGGATTACGATGAGAACCTGAGCATGGACGAATATCTGGCCTTCCTTAAACGCATCTGGGCCGAGACCTGTCGCGTGCTTGTGCCCGGCGGGCGGGCCTGTATCAACGTGGCGAACCTCGGACGCAAGCCGTACATTCCGCTTCATGCTTTTATTTTGCACGATATGCTCGAGATCGGATTCCTGATGCGCGGCGAGATCATCTGGGATAAAGGCGCTTCGGCCGCGGCTTCGACGGCCTGGGGTTCGTGGCAGTCTGCATCCAACCCGACCCTGCGCGATGTGCACGAATATATTCTGGTGTTTAGCAAAGGCTCGTTCCGCCGCACCCGGCCCGAGGCGGGGGAAGATACGATCACAAAAGAAGAATTTTTGGAGTTCACCAAATCGGTCTGGTCGTTCGCGTCCGAGTCTGCAAAAAAGATTGGACATCCCGCGCCGTTCCCGGTCGAGCTGCCGTATCGTTTGATTCAACTTTATACATTTTCAAACGAAATTGTTCTCGATCCGTTCATGGGATCAGGCCAGACTGCGCTGGCGGCGATGAAGGCCAGGCGGCATTTTGTGGGATATGAGATCAACGAAGATTATCTGGCCCTGGCGGAAAAGCGTATTGGTGAGAATCGTAATTCGCAAACCGAAAGGGTATAATCTTAACTATGGATATTAAATCTCAACTAACCGAATCAATGAAAGAAGCGATGAAGTCCGGGGATGCGGTACGCCTGCGGACAGTCCGCATGGTCAACGCGGCCATCAAACAGGTCGAAGTGGATAAGCGTGTCCCGATGGACGACGCGGCGGTCATTTCATTGTTACAAAAGGAAATCAAGAATCGCCGCGAGGCTTTGGAAGAAGCAAAGAAGGCCAATCGCGCCGACCTTGTGGCGGATAACGAAGCCGAGATCAAAGTGCTCGAGGTCTTCCTGCCGAAAGCCATGCCAGCAGATGAACTGCGCTCCCTGGCTCAAGCTGCCATTGCCGAGACCGGCGCTGCCGGGCCTGCGGATATGGGCAAGGTGATGAAGATACTCATGCCCAAGGTGGCTGGACGCGCCGCCAACGATCAGATCAGCTCAATGGTAAAAGAACTGCTCGCAAAATAGAGATCCATGACCGCGAGAATCGCAAAGAAAAAAATTTTGCGGCTTTGCGGTTCTTTGTTTCAATATGAAAAGCCGTCAGTCCGTCACCGCGCGCGTGCGTAATTTCCAAATTTTCATCCTGATTTGTGTCAGTCTGGTGACGTTTGCCGCGCTGGCCCTGCCGCTGAGTCTGCGTCCGGCTTCGCTTCCGCTCCAGGCTGGGGACGTTGCGCCGCGCACTTTGCAGGCCCCGTATGATCATGAATATGTCAGCCAGGTGCGGACGGA
Organism: Chloroflexota bacterium; assembly: GCA_021796315.1. Next base: position 11,674 of record JAJYOH010000013.1, on the reverse strand, counting down.
CCAGGCGCGTCAGGCCGCGCAAAAAGCGGTTCAGCCTGTTTACACTTCTCCCGACCCGGCCATTGCCCGGCAACAGATCGACCGCCTCAATTCCACGCTTCAATTTATAACCCTGGTACGGACGGACCTGACTACGCCCGCGGAACAAAAACGCAGCGAGCTTGCATCCCTCAGCGACATTAGCCTGAAGCCTGACAGCGTCCAGCAGATTTTGTCCGTGTCTGACAGCCGTTGGAATTTACTGGAGCAGGAGTCCCTGCGCGTGTTGGAGCAGGTGATGCGGACGCCGATCCATCCTGATATGTTGGATGATGTTAAAGGCGGCATACCGTCGCGAGTTAGTTTGACCTTGAGCGAGCAGGATGCTGCGCTGGTAACGGAGATGGTCAGCGCGTTCGTGATCGCCAACAGCCAGTACAGCGCAGATTTAACGGCGGCCGCTCAAAAGTCCGCGCGTGATGCGGTCAAACCGGTCGTGCAGGCATACAAGGCAGGCGAGACCATCGTGGCGGGCGGCGATGTTGTCACGCTTACCGAGATGGAGGCCTTGCAGGAGTTTGGTTTGATCCGCCCCAGCCCGCCGCTTGAAACTTATCTCGGTATCGGTGCGCTGACCCTTCTATCGGTCACATTTACGGGCCTGTATTTTTTTCGCCGTCACAATATTTCATTTTTACGCGACGTCCGCAGCCTGTTGGTATTGTCTTTTGTCTTCATTATATTTTTACTCGGCGCGCGCCTGACCATCCCTGACCGCACGATCATCCCGTATCTCTATCCGTTGCCCGCGGTTGGACTTTTGCTGACAACGCTCTTTGGCATGGAGACGGGCATGATGGTCTCGCTCGTTATTTGTGTGCTGGCGCCGTATGGATTGCCGAACACTCTTGACCTGATGCCGTATTATTTGCTGGCCTCATTGTGCGGCGTGTTGACGCTTGGACAGGCCAGCCGATTCTGGGCCTTCTTCCGCGCCGGGTTGGCGATTGCCGGCGCAGGCATTGCCATGATCCTTGCTTATCGTTTGCCGTCCGCTTCACTGGATTGGATCGGCATGGCCACGTTGATGGTTTCCGCGCTGTTCAATGGCCTTGCATCCGCCAGTCTGGCGCTTCTGCTGCATTATTCCCTGGCCCAATTCCTGAGCCTTCCAACCCCGCTTCAATTGCTTGAAATTGCGCGGCCCGATTTTCCGCTTTTGCAAATGTTTTTGCGGAATGCGCCCGGCACATATCAGCATAGTTTGCAGGTTGCAAATCTTGCAGAGCAGGCCGCTGAAAAGATCGGCGCAGACCCGCTTCTGACGCGCGTCGGTGCGTTGTTCCATGATATTGGCAAATCCATCGACGCCTCGTTCTTTATTGAAAACCAGGCGCCCGGTAATTTGAATACTCACACCGACATCACTCCCGAAGAAGCCGCCTCCGCCATCATCCAACATGTGCTGGATGGCGTGACGCTGGCGCACAAATATCGCCTGCCGCGCCGCATCGATGATTTTATTCTTGAACATCACGGCACGATGTTGACGCGTTATCAATATAATCAGGCGCTTGAAAAAGCGGGCGGCGACGCGCTCAAAGTGGACATCAATAAATTCCGCTATCCTGGGCCGCGCCCGCGTTCGCGCGAGACGGCCCTGCTCATGCTGGCGGACGCGTCCGAAGCGCGCACCCGCGCCGAAAGTCCCGAGAATGAAGACGGCGTGCGGGCCATCGTGCGCTCCGTGATCGATTGGTGTCAGAAGGAAGGCCAGCTCGACAGCACGCAATTAACTTTGCGCGACCTCAATACCATCACTGAATCTTTTGTGACCACTTTACGCGGCACGTATCACCCGCGCATCCAATATCCTGCCGCCCAGCCGCCCCTTGAAACTGAGACCATTCCCGTCAAAGAGAAAAAATGATCAACATAGAATCATCCTTCGACCCATTACCGGTTGCGTCTGAATTGATCGAACGCGCCGCTCTGGCTGCGCTTGCCCATCAATCCGGCGATGGCGACATCACCATTGTTTTGACAGACGACGCGCAGCTGCGCCAACTGAACCGCGACTATTTGCGAATCGACGAGCCGACCGATGTGTTATCCTTCCCCGCTTCAGAAACGGACCCGGACACGGGTACGCGTTATCTGGGCGACATCCTGCTTTCGATCCCGCGCGCCGAATCGCAGGCGCGTGCCGCGGGTCATGCGCTTGAAGCGGAGGTCCAATTGCTGGTCGTGCATGGCGTCCTGCATTTGCTTGGACACGATCACGCTCATGCCGAAGAGAAATCGAAAATGTGGAAGGCGCAGAATGAAATCCTTGAAGCGCTTGGGCTTGGCGAAATAAAAATCCGCGAGGAGTAATTATGAATTACGTATTACGTAATTCGTAAATCATAAAATAATGTTTAACTTCATAACATCCCGCCTTCGTTCTTTTGTCCACGCCTTTCATGGCTGGGCTTACGTCATGCGGACGCAGCACAATGCCTGGATCCATGCCATTGTTGCCACCATCGTATTCGTGCTCGGCTTGTGGCTTGGACTTCCACCGCGCGATTGGGCGCTGCTCATTTTGACAATTGCGATGGTCTTCGCGGCAGAGTTCATTAACACGGCCATTGAAGCTGTTGTAGATCTGGCCACCTCGGAGAGACATCCACTCGCCAAGGTCGGCAAGGATGTTGGCGCGGCCGCGGTGCTGGTCGCGGCAATGGCGGCGGTGTTGGTCGGTCTGCTGATTTTGGGTCCGCCGTTGTGGGCAAAGCTTGTTCCGTTGTTTATAAAATAATTATTTTGTCATTGCGAGCGTGAGCAAAGCGAACGGCGTGGCAGTCTCCTCAAGCAAACAAATGAATGTTACACGAGATTGCCGCGTCAGCCTCGGTCTCGATATGCCCGAAGAACACGGGCTACTCGACCAGCGGCCTCCTCGCAATGACAGGATGAAAAGGAGAAGACATGGCTTTATCGTTTCGTTTCGGCACGGTTGGTTCGCCAACGGGCACGCCCAAGAAACCGGGCGGGTCGGTGGGAGCGATTGCATTCAGCAACTCCATTGGATTGAAGGCGCTTGAACTCGGCTGGGTGCAGTCGGTGCGCGTCTCGGAAGAAACTTGCGCGGCGATCAAAAAAACGTCGGGCGAAGAAGATGTGGCGGTCAGTGTTCATGCGCCATACTTTATTAATTTGAATGCGACCGATGAAGAGTGGCCCAAGTCGCGCAAGCGTCTGATGGACGCGGCTCATTACGGAAACCTGGCTGGTGCAACCGATATTATCTTCCACCCCGGCTCATACTTTGAGCGCCCACCACAGGAAGTCTTGAACGTCGCCATCCCGCGCCTGAAAGGCTGCCTGGATGAACTTCGCAAAGCGGACAACCCGGTCACCATCCGGCCTGAGACGATGGGCAAGTCCGCCATGTTAGGTTCATTCGAAGATACGCTTGAGATGGCAAGATCCATCGATGGCGTTTTGCCGTGCATTGACTTTGCCCACCTGCACGCGCGTCCCGGCGATGGGACGATGAACACTTATGATGAGTGGAGCGCATTGCTAACTGCTTATCAAAAGGCCGTTGGCAAACCTGCGCTCAAACATTTGCACATCCATCTTTCGGGAATTGAGTACGGCCCGAAAGGCGAGAAGAATCATTTGAAGTTGGAAGATGCCGACCTGGATTTGAAAGCCTTATTCCGCGCGCTGCACGATCACGGTTGCGCCGGGCGGATTCTGTGCGAGAGTCCCATCATGGAAGAGGACGCGCTCAACATGAAGAAGGCCTGGATGAAAGTGAGTGGAGAGAAGGAATAGAAAGAAAAAGTGCGGACGATTTCGTCCGCACTTCTGTTTATGACTAACGGTTCATCCGAAGGGCGAAGCGAGAACGGGGTGCACGCTTTGTTAGCCCGCTTTTGACTTTAAGACTCGCCTGCTTTTTAGAACGTAATCACTTTATCGGATTCAACTGACCACAAAGTTAACTGACTCATCGTGCTGATTTCAACGCCTTCAATCAAAGTAAGCCCTTTTATACCCCGTGCTTCTGAACAAGTGCCGCAAGCCTTGACTTGTCCGCCTTTGCTAATGACTGATTTTAGCATACGCTCGATGTTGTAATAACCCTGCGGAGTCGCTTGATTAGGCAAAGCGCATGTTACTGCGTCTGCCATAAGAAAAATACGAACTTCTACTGTGTCCGCATGTTCTTTTTGTAACATCATTGCCATTCGTAAAGCGTTATATGCTTTTTCAGTGCCATACGGGGCGTCGTTGATGATGAACAGGATTTTCATAGGTCAGTCTCCGTTTAGAAATCAAATGAATAATGAGCGCAGAGAAATTACTGCGCTCATTATTTCAGGTAAATAGATTACTTCGATAATGATGTGCCGCAATGTGGGCAATTATGCCAGTCGGTCTGTACATTGCGCCCACAAGATGGGCAAGCATGTGTGGGCGAATTTGTTCCACCACCTACATTTCGTACCAACCAGACTACACCCAATACTGCCAGCGCAACAAAACCGACGGGGATGAGCCACATGAATATCATGCCGATCCAGCCAAAAGGACTAAAACCCCAACCGCCCATCATACCAGGTCCCATCATTCCCCAGCCGCCATATCTCCAACCGCCAAATAGGCTCGCGATGACTTGAAAGACAAGTAGTGCGATAATGGTTACGACAGCAACCACAGTCCAGTTAATCTTATTCATTTGTTTCTCCATTCTTTGCCTTTGCAGGTATTGTATTTCTCAATCAGGCAGGCAATGGTTGCCCTTCTATCTGTCCAAGTGGTGACCCGCAATATGCACAGGTTTTCCAAGTCGCTTCTACATTTTGACCGCAAGCGGAACATTTGGTTTCCCGTAATTTCATGCCGCAGTCAGGACAGAAGGTAAAACCCGCCTGTAAGGGAAAACCGCAATGGGCGCATTTCTGTCCATTGACGGCAGGCGATACGCTTGCCGCTGGCGTGGATTGGGAAGAGTGTTGGTGTTCATCATGATTCATCGTAGCATGCATTAACATACAACCGCACATAATATACTCCTTTCAAAATTATCTAGCGTCATCTAGATTCTCTCACGTGAATATAAAGGTCCTATGAAGATTCCGTAAAGTTTTTGTTTTGTCAGTAGAACCTAATTTTGCACGGGCGGGCTAACGGCTCGCGTTAGCGGCTTGGTGGGAGAACCAGCCAACAAAACGGAAAAAAGCTCCTCGCCGAGACAGCGAATCCAGCGCGGCGCGTACCACCAAGTCCGCCTGCACGCTTTGTTAGGCGCGGTTTTGTAAACATACTAGTTAATTGTGGTAGGTTGAAAATAGGCAATTATGATTAACACAGAAATTGCGACTATGTAATTTATAACAATGGTAACAAGAGATATGCCCAATACAAGCCACCAAGATTCATTTTTGGCTTGCTTTGTTGCGATTAAATTACTAATTTCGTCTTTCATTGCTTCGTTATGCCACAGGTAAATAAGAATTGGGTAAACAATAGTAACGGGGATTATAAGCCAGATAGGGAGGCTTGTGACTATCATTGTTGTGGCTGTGCTAATTGTTACGGCAATCATAAACCCTATAACCCCAACAATCAAACTACCTTTAAATTGTTCTTTTTTATCTAATCTTCTGAAATTAATTGCAATAAGTATTGCGCCTGCCAAAAAGCCACCAACTACAGCGGCGATGGTAGCCTGCCACACCGAGAAATATCGAGGAGCGTTTTGCATTGTTATTTCTTTGTTTATGTCTGAAAGAACTTTTTGCTTTTGAAGATTAAATTCGTCTTGTGAGATGATTCCTTCATCTAAAAGTAACTTCATCTTTTTTATTTGCTCTACGTCAGAGGCAGGCTTTTCTGCTTTTGACACGATGGACATACTGAGAAACTTTTTTGTTCGTTCTTCATCTTCTGGCGTAGATATATAAAATAAACGGGCAACCCAAGAGGCAAACCATGTAAATATATATGCTACCAACGGTAATCCAAGTAGGAGTATTGATAAAGGTACGGAAATCCACCATTTTTGTCGAGCGATAGCCGTAAAAATCAAGGAAAAAATACTCGTAATGATAGCAAGAAAAAACGGAAAAAGAAAAACCATGAATATATCAAGAGATGTTTGGCTTTTGTCTTGAAAAATTGGTCCGCCTGTCATAATCACAAGTAACATTAATAATAGCCAGCATGTAACTACAATGCCGCTAATAGTAAGTAAGAGAAGGATTATAAAATTTTGTCTAACAGAAAAAGAACGCGTTGATGTATTCATTATTTCCCTTTGCTGAATGTTGTGCCAGCGCCCAACCAGGGTTTATGCGGCATCCGTCTAACATCCCATTTGGGTTTATTAGGTGGCGCAAGATTCATAACATTTCCTGGAATAGTATAGCACGCCGACCAATACGCAATTTGCAAGATCAGTTCTCATCAGCGGCTTTGCTCCCAGTGTGACGTCAGGGCCAGATTTGAAGGCGGCTTAATATTTCTCGCCGGGAAACATTGAACGACTCATGTGAGTCGTAAAAATAACTTTAGTGAGTCATTCAAACGACTCACCTGAGTCGTAAATTTAACTTTACTGAGTCACACAAACGACTCTAGTGAGTCGCGCGGGCAGGATGGGCGAAAAGTCCGCGGCCTTAGGCAGTCGTTTCCTCGACCACCGGGTCTTCGGGGTTGTTTTCGTTATGCAGTGCGATCAACTCGTCGGCTGTCCTGGTCATATTCGCGCGGTTGGCTACTTTGTCAGATGTCCATAGCTGCGGGTTGTTCAACGCCGCTATCGCCCCGCGGTCGACGCGGATGACCAGATCGACTTCGCCGCCGACTTTCATGTTAGCCGTCAGGGTAAGAAGCCCGTCGATCTTGACGGTCTCACCGGCTTGCAGGGCCGCGATGATCCCTTTCGTGTCGAGCCGCAGGATGCTGTATATCTCTTCGGTGTTATAGGTCGTGTTCCTGGAAACCCTCTCCGACATTTTTTCCAGGTCTATCAATCCCTGGCTGATGATCCTGGGCCGTAGTTGACTGATTGCTGCCAGTTTATTCATGACGTCCCTCCAAATTTTGTGTATGGGATGAAGGTATAAAACAATCGGGCGTACGCGGTGTTAGGCGAACTCTTTATAAACAGACCACTCTTTGTCCTCCTTCACATGAAATTGAATTTCATATGAAGGAAACTTGCTGCGAATATTATAAATGATTTACCCAATGGTTTCAGGGTTGCAAGTGTAATGGGTGCGCTAAAAGTATGTAGATGAGTTTGCTCCCTGCGCCGTCCTCGGCGCAGGATTTACTCGCAAAGCGCCGCCGAGGACGGCGGCTTGAGCCTATTTACCAACAACCTTTGAGTGCCCCCAGTGTAATAAACAGTTCGCTCGATCAGTTTTATCAGCGGTTCTGCTCTTTGCGCACGAACATGAATGTGCCGATCACCAGGAACACCAGGAAACCGGCCGTCATCAACACAAGATTGTAAACAGGCCCCTGCAAAACGGCATGGGCGTAGTCTGTGCGTCCAAGATAAAAGATATCGCGCGTCAAATCCACCGCGTAGCGCATCGGCGAGATGCGCGAGAGAATGTCGAGATACCAGGGCAGGGACTGGATCGGATTGAACACTCCCGCCAGAAAGAATTGCGGCAGCATGATGTACGGAAAGACCTGGTCTGCTGTCCGCCGGTTGTTCAGGTTCGAGAGGATGATCACGCCGAAGGCCGCGCCGAACAAACAGATCACCACGCCAGACCAGCCCAAACCGAGCAACTGTCCGAAAGAGAATCTCACTCCGGCCAAAAAACCAAAGACCAGAATGCCAAGCGCCTGTGTCATCGCAACCAGCGTCTCGCCGACGATCTTTCCCAAAATAATGGTGTAGCGCGAAATGGGCGAGACAAAGACCTCCTGACTGAAGTCGTTCTCGCGGTCATCTATCAGCGAGATGACGCCCATGGCGGCAGACTGGAACAAAGTCTGGGCGAAGACGCCGGTAAAAATGTAGGTGATGTAATCAAAGTCCGAGCCTTTCCCAAAGCTGCTCTGCAAACTCCCACCCAGGATGACGATAAATAACAGCGGGAACATGAGTTCGGAAATCAGCCGCGTAGGATCGCGCAGCAGCTTCAATAAGTCGCGGTAGGCCAAAGTCAGAACAGCGTAGACTTCTTTCATGATTCTTTGATAATCTCCAGATACGCATCTTCAAGCGATGGGTCGTGAGTCTTGACGAGACTCAGCGGAGTCTCGATGGCCTTGATGATGCTTTGGATGTCTTCGTTGTGAACATTGATTTTGAAGGAAGACGTTTCCGTAAACTCGACCTTCAAGCGGCGCAGTTCATCCCGCAATTTATTCCGGTCCTGGGCGTCGATCAGCAAATAAGTCTCGGTCAATTGCGCCTTGACCTGTTCCGGCGATCCGGACGCCGCGATGCGGCCATGATTGATGATGCAGGTCTGGTCGGCTTCCTCGGCCTCATCCAGATAATGGGTGGTCAGGAAAATGGTCGTGCCGCGTTCGCGCCGCACCTGGCGCAGATATTCCCACAGCGTGCGCCGGCTGACCGGGTCGAGGCCCGAAGTGGGTTCATCCAAAAAGAGAACTCCGGGCTTATGCAGCAGGCTGCGGATGATCTCCAGTTTGCGGCGCATCCCGCCCGAAAACTTTTTCACGGCCTGGCCCATATCCTTTTCGAGTCCCAGCAACGCAGCCAGCTCGGACACTTGCTGTTTATAGGCGCGCGGCATGGACGAGAAAGTGGGGCGGAACGGATACAGTCCGTAAAGCACCGCGTGAAAACGAACATTTTCCTCCGCGGTAAGGTTGAAGTCCAGGCTCGGCTGTTGGAAGATGATGCCGATATTTTGGCGCACCGCGCTGGCCGCGCGGCGAATGTCGTGCCCGGCGATGTGCGCCGCGCCGGATGTAGGATTGAGTGTTGTGGTCAGGATGGAAATGGTGGTTGTTTTCCCGGCGCCGTTCGGGCCGAGCAATGTAAAGAATTCCCCCGCCGCGACGGAAAAGGATATTCCATCCACAGCATTGGCTTTTGCGCCTTTGTAACGTTTGGTCAGGTTTTCAACTTCGATGATCGGTTGCATTGCCAAGGTTGTTTCTGCCATAAATTATTTTACCAATAAAAGCAGCAAGACTTTCTCTTTTCCAGGTTGGAATCTTTACGTTTAATTTTAACTTAAAAAAGGTTCATCATGGAAGAGGACGCGCTGAATATGAAAAAAGCCTGGATGAAGGTGAGTGGAGAGAAGGAATAAAAAAGACGCCTGTAAGGGCGTCTCTTCTCTTACTTGGACGGAATTAAGTGCTCGCGTAAAAACACTGTTTCCATAAGGCTTTCTTCCGATGGGAAAAGCGAGTATGCATTGATGTTATATGATTCTAATTCCCTTAACGCTTTCCTCCTTTCACTTGCAGGCACAATAATTTTCAATAACAAATCTTGTTGCAATACATCCTTGATTAGGTTTTGGTCTTCTACAACAACTTCGTGGCTACAATAACTTAATTCAGACCCTACGCCTTCTGTGCATACAGTGTAACGGCTTTGCTGAAGGAAATGTCTTTGGTCTGATCGAATATCCGCTTCTATTAACGTAATATTTGGTTTTGCTAATCTATTACCTGGCCCATATGACTTGAAAATTTTAGCTCCAACGTAACTACGATATGCAAAGATTGCAACTGACTTAGCAGTACTACGATAATCACGAAAAGCAAAATATGCGGCTATATATGGGGATCTCGACCAATCAAGCAAAGGTGAAGGGAAGCCATAATGTCTCAAATAAATCATGTACTCAAGTAATTCGGGAGAATACGAGAGTCTCGTGCTATCTTTGGCTTTCAACCATTCTTGAAATTCAGTATCATTAGGAAATTTATCCCAATGTTTATCTGCAAAAGTCTCAATCCTGCTCCTTGCTTTTTGAATCAAAGAATAATAATCGATCAACTTTTGTTTACCTGCTATTGCACGCTCTAGTGTTGTCTCTAAATTTAAACCAGCATCCGATTGGCCCCTAAATACCAAATCAGGTGTATGTACTTCTTCTGGCCAGTCTGTTTTATCAATTTGGTGGCGCTGTTGCAATTCATCAACTGCGCCACCAAATTCATTCCAAGAGTGAAGTTCTTTTATTTTCATAATGGTCTCCATGAAGCAACAGACTTTGTATACCAGAAGATCTGGCGCATCATGCTAGGAATGTCCGAGCACGGGATGCGGCTTGTACGGTTCTTCGAGTCGTTTGATCTCTTCGTCAGTCAGTTTGATGTCGAGCGCGGCGATGGATTGATCGAGATGTTCCATCCTGGTTGAGCCGATGATGGGCGATGTGATGTGGGATTTACTCAACACCCATGCTAAAGCAATTTGAGAAGCAGTGACGCCGCGCGCCCTGGCAACTTCATCGGCTCGATTCGCGACCGTGAAATCTTCATCGCGGAAATAAAGCTGATCGGCAAACGGATCGGTTTTTGCGCGGACAGTTTCGCCACCGCCGCCATGTTTGCGGTTGCCTGCAAAGAATCCGCGCGCCATTGGGCTCCACGGGATCAAGCCGATGCCTTGATCCACGCACAGCGGGATCATCTCGCGTTCTTCTTCGCGGTAAACCAGGTTGTAGTGATTCTGCATCGAGACAAATTTTGTCCAGCCATGTAATTCAGAAACATGCAATGCTTTCATGAATTGCCAGGCGAACATGGATGACGCGCCGATGTAGCGCGCCTTGCCCGCTTTGACCAGGTCATGCAACGCTTCCATGGTTTCTTCGATGGGAGTCGAATAATCCCAGCGATGGATTTGATACAGGTCAACATAATCCGTCTTGAGACGCTTCAGGGATTTATCAATCGAGTCCATGATGTGCTTGCGCGAGAGTCCGCGATCGTTCGGGTCGTCGCTCATCACTTGAAAAACTTTTGTGGCGATAACCACATTTTCGCGTTTGGCGCCGAGCGTTTTCAATGTGTTGCCCAGCACTTCTTCGCTTGCGCCCAGCGAATAAACGTCGGCGGTATCGAAGAAGTTAATGCCTGCGTCGAGTGCGCGTTTGACAAAAGGCATTGCTTCCTTTTCTTCCAAAACCCATTCGCGCCATTTCTTTGAACCATAACTCATCATGCCGAGACAAAGGCGGGAAACTTTCAAACCGGTCTTGCCAAGATTGAAGTATTGCATTGTTTGCTCCTTTTGATTCGCGTCATTGCGAGCAAAGCAATCTTGTTTATCGAGTTGGGGATTGCTTCGTCGGGCAAAACACCCTCCTCGCAATGACGTCAAATAACCACTTTATGCTCCCTTCGCCGTCCTCGGCGAAGGGCCAGATGTCAACCATTCATTTATATCTGTAATCTCAATAATAGGCCTTCTCCCATAATCATAATAACCTGCGCTGGAATATAAATAATCAGCTCGGTCTTTTGTAAGCATCCAATCTTTTGATGCCGGATTCTGGTGAATGTACTCCATTTTCTGCTGCAAAACATCCATCGAATAAATATTCTTTGCCTGGATATCCTGCCAGATGCTGTGTTCGTGTCTTTGGTCGCGTTTCTTCTGGCTAAATAAATCAAGCAATTCTTTCCGATTCTGCTCCCGTAATTTCTTCAAGATTTCATGTGCCGTAAAAGAACC
>JAJYOH010000262.1 GCA_021796315.1 Chloroflexota bacterium | reverse complement strand
GGTGTGCGAAGACCTCGTCAAAGGTCCGCCCGCGGACAAAGCCTTTGTGGGTCAAATTGCCAATTTGACCTACACACAAGCCGCGATTGGCTTTGCCAAGAAGAACGGCGTCAACGTAGAGTCTCTTGAAGTGCGCGAAGAGAACGGCGGAAAGTATGTCTTCGCTGTTGTCAAACAAAAAGGCCGCTCGACACCTGAAGTTTTGGCTGAAGCCTTACCTAAATTAGTTGAGAGCATCAAGTTCGAGAAGTCCATGCGCTGGAATGAATCCGGTGTAGCATTCTCGCGTCCGATTCGATGGTATGTGGCCTTGCTCGGCGACATGGTCATTCCATTTGAATACGCGGGCGTGGTCTCTGGCAGTACCTCGCGTGGCTTGCGACCTTATGATTCTCCCGAAATCAAAATTCCTTCTGCGGATAAATATTTCGACGCCATCCGCGAAGCGGGCATTGTTCTTGATAAAGAAGAACGCAAAGCCTCCATCGTGGAGCAGGTCAAGCAAGCCGCATCACTGGTTGGCGGCGAAGCCATCATCAATGATGGCCTGTTGAATGAAGTCACAAACTTGGTTGAAATGCCTACTGCTGTCATGGGTGGATTCAACGAAGAGTTTCTCCAATTGCCAAGAGACGTTTTGATTTCGGTGATGAAGAAACATCAGAGATATTTTCCCCTCACCCCCGTCCCCTCTCCCACTGGGAGAGGGCAGGGTGAGGGATTATTGCCGAACTTCATTGCCATTCGCAACGGCGACGATATTGGCATTGATACTGTCCGCGAGGGGAATGAACACGTCCTCGGTGCGCGCTTTGCCGATGCGAATTTCTTCGTCCGCGAGGATGTCAAACTCAAGCTCGAAGAGTACCGCGCTAAATTGGCCGGATTGATGTTCCACAAAAAACTCGGCTCGATGCTGAATAAGTCCGAGCGCATGTTGAAACTCTCCGCCGAACTTGCCGATATGCTTGGCTTGGACAACGTTCAACGTTCAAACCTGCAACGTGCAACCTTCCTTGCCAAAGCCGATCTCGCGACTCAGATGGTCACCGAAATGACTTCACTGCAAGGCATCATCGGACGTGAGTATGCCGTGCGCAGCGGCGAACACGCCGAAGTGGCGCTGGCAATTGGCGAGCAATATCAAACTGTGCCGAACTCGAAAACAGGTCTCGCTGTTGCGCTGGCTGACAGGCTTGACTCCTTGGTCGGCCTATTTGCCGCGGGATTAGCTCCCACAGGTGCGAAAGATCCGTTTGGTCTGCGCCGCGCCGCGATCGGCGTTGTACAACCACTCATCGAACATGATGTTGATTTTGACTTGGCCGAAGCGGTCAGAAAATCTGTAGCGACACAGCCGATTGAAGTCAGCGAAGAATCTCAAAAACAAATACTTGAATTCATCACCGGGCGCTTGAAGGTTGCGCTCAACGATGCCGGATATAAATATGATGTCGTGGATGCGGTGCTTGCCGTACAATCGAATAATCCGGCAGGCTCGGCGCGCGCGGTCAAACAATTGCAGGCTTGGGTTGAACGAAAAGACTGGTCAACAACATTGCCCGGCTTCGCGCGTTGTGTCCGCATTACGCGTGATCAGAAGCAAATCTTCAAAGTCAACCCGAAGAACTTTGCCGAGAAACAGGAAGAGGCGTTATTCAAAGCTTTGGAGAAAGCCGAGTCCGCTTCACGTCACGAAGGAAGCGTGGATGATTTCCTGAGCGCCTTCGTGCCGATGATTCCCGTGGTCAATGACTTCTTCGATAAAGTCCTGGTCATGGCCGAAGATAAAACTGTAAAAGAAAATCGGTTGGGCTTGTTGCAAAGGATCGCGGCGCTCTCGAATGGAGTTGTCGACCTGGGCAAACTCGAAGGGTTCTAAACCTTGCTTTCCTCCCGTTTTACGGGAGGAAAGTTTTTTTCGTAACAAAAAACCTTTTTTATCGTTTATATTAATGAAAGTGAAATCTGCTGAAGCTCTTCGTTCCGAATCATTGATCCCGGATGAAACCCGCCTTGTTCATCAGGCCCAATCTGGAGATGCAGACTCTTTCGCCCGACTGTACGATGTATGTGTCGAGCGTGTCTATCGCTACGTCTTTTTTCGTGTGGCGGACGATGCCACCGCGGAAGATATCACTTCGCAGGTTTTCCTGAAAGCATGGGAGCACCTTGATCGTTATCGATCCGGGAGCGCGTCCTTCCTTGCCTGGCTTTATACGATTGCGAGAAATCAAGTGATCGACCATTATCGTACCCGCAAAGAATCTGTGCCCCTCGATAAAATCGCTTCATTACCTGCCACTGGCCGGACGGTGGCCGAGCAGGTCGAGACGAATTTCGACCTGCAGGCCATGCGGGATGCCCTGCAATTCCTGACCGAAGAACAACAGCAGGTGTTGGTCATGAAGTTTATCGTCGAGATGACGACCGAGGAGATCGCGCAGGCCATGAACAAAAATGAAGGCGCCATCCGTGCCTTGCAGATGCGGGCATTGCAAACGCTTTCGAAATATTTGGAAGAAGAGAAATCAGCATGAACGATTTTGACCGCATCCTGGATGAGTGCCTGGCGCAGATGACCAGCGGCGCATCTTCCCTCGACGAATGCCTGGCGCGTCACCCTGAACAGGCCTCGCAACTGAAGCCGCTTCTGCAAACTGCCGCCATCGTCGAACGTGGGCGCGCAGTGAAGCTTTCGCCTGCATTCAAAGCACGGACGCGCACGCAGTTATACGCGCACATGCAGGCACATCCGCGCCGCCGCGCATGGACGTTCCCGCCTGTCTGGCGCGTGGCTGTCAGTTTGGCTGTGCTGGCGATTGCGTTTCTAATTACCGGTACCGCCTTTGCCCAAGGCGCGCTGCCAGGCCAGCCTTTGTATGCGTGGAAATTATCCAGCGAGCAGGCATGGCGTGCGGTTTCGCCTGATCCCGTCGCTGTGGATTTGAGTCTCGCCGAGCGCCGCGTGGACGAGATAACGATCATTGCCGCGGAGCCGGCGCTCAAAGCCGAGGCGTTGAATGGTTATCTCGAAACGCTGGCCCGCCTGGAGTCCGAGAGTAATGCGGCGAACAAGGAAAAGATTTCGCTGGCGTTGAAGTCGCATCAGGAAAAATTATCGGCGGCTGGAGTTTCCGTCCCTGAATTGGATCACACGATTAAGCCCTCCGGTGTGAATCCAGCTAATAACAATAGCTCGGACGCTGCTCCCATTGCGCCCGTACCGTCACTTTCGTCGCCAGGGAATATTCCTTCGCTTCCGCCTGTCGTGCCGACTGCTCACATTCCTCCGGGTTTGCAGCCGTAATTCCCATAACATATTTCTGTCTTCGTCGTCTTAATTAAAGCAGCAATCTCGGACGATTGGAGGTACCATGCTCAAAACATTTACCGTGTTGTTTGTGTTGGGGCTGGCGCTTGGTTTATGGCTGGGGTTCGATCCGCAGGCGCATGAGAGAACGGTCAAGAGTTGGGACGATGCGCGCACATCTTTTTTAACAGTGAAAGCGAACATCTCTGAGACGGTGCATACCTGGGCTGTGAGTCTTAATTCGAATGAACAGTTCAGCAGTCAAAGGATGACGGTTGCGTGGAAACAGATTTTGTCGATTTTCACTACGATATGGGATGGCGCGCATCGCATCTGGACGGATATCACGCTTCAATTGCGTACGAAGAAGTAACAAGAGAGAAAATCAAGGACGGCCATATGGCCGTCCTTGATTTTATTTTTTTTCATAACATTTTTTGATGAGCCTCGTTATGCAGGATGAATGACCGCACAAGGTCAAAACCAACCTGGAGGTAGATAACATGAAAACGATCGCTCAACTTATTGTCACTGTGGCGCTTAGCATGGCCGCAACCGTTGGCTTGAACACGAACGCAAGTCAAAAAATCCAGCAGGTGCTCAATCGGGTCGAAGCGAAGGTTACACAAGCGACAACTTTTGCAGCCCAGACTGTATCGAACGTGACTGCCAACGCAGCCGCGCAGGCTTCGACAAACGCGAATGTTGGAGTATCCGCTGATTCGAAAAGCTCCGCTTCATCATCTGCTGATGCAAATGGCGGCGTCAACTTGAGCACAGCCCTGAAAGGCGCCTCTGCTAATGGACAGGCGAATGCCAGCGCGAATGCAAATGCCCAAGCTTCTGCGAACGCATCCAACGATGGCTCGTTGCTCAACTTGATCTTTGGCAGTCAGGGAAGCGCGAATAGCGGCTTTGGATTAGGAATCGGGAAGTAATATTCCCACCCTCCTTTTGACACAGAGTCGATCCGGTGCCGGGTCGACTCTATTGTTTTGTGAATCGATCAATAAATTTTTCCCTGCTCATCCAGGGCTTGTTGTGCTGCAAATAAACAGATTGGGATACCGCACATTGGCAGGCTATATTCAAGATTTGCCAAATTATCGAATGCGTCTATAATTCTATGGACACATGTCTACCATTGATGAAGTTAAAGCGAAGATCGATATTGTCGACCTTGTCTCCGAGGCCGGCGTCAAACTGCGCCACGCAGGCAAGAACTACACCGGTTTCTGTCCGTTCCACGCCAACAAGAATACGCCTGCTTTTGTCGTCTGGCCCGAAACAGGAACGTGGCGCTGTTTCGGCGAATGCAATGAGGGCGGCGACATCTTCAAGTTCGTGATGAAGAAGGATGGCATCGACTTCAAGGAAGCCCTTCAAAAATTAGCAGACAAGGCAGGCGTGAAGATCGAGAAGTTCGAGCGCGCAACGCCCGAAATAAAAGAAGCCAATGAGCGCCTGCGCAAACTTCTCGAAGATGCCATCATTTTTTATCGCAGCCATCTTTTTAATAACAAGGATGTTTTGACTTACCTGCGCGAGAAGCGCGGACTGACCGACGCCGCCATCGAGACCTTTGGGCTGGGCTACGCCCCGAACGGCTGGGACAACGCCCTCAAGCATTTCACTGCCAGAGGCTACTCAGAACATGACCTGCTCGATGCCGGTTTGCTAACCGAGCGTGACGACAAAAAACATTATGACCGTTTTCGCAACCGCATCATGATTCCCATCCGTGACGAGAACGGAAAAATGGCAGGCTTTGGCGCGCGCATTGTGGACCCGAACGATATTCCAAAATTTTTGAACTCGCCTGAAACGCCGATCTTTAGCAAAGGCCGTTTGCTTTATGGGTTGGACCGCGCCCGCAAACCGATCCGCGCCGCGGACCAGGCCGTGATCGTCGAAGGTTACATGGATGTGATCGCGGTGCATCAGGCTGGCTACGAAAACGTTGTCTCGCCGATGGGCACGGCGCTGACCGAAGACCAGTTGCGCTTGCTCAAGAAGTTCACGCGCCGCATCGTGCTGGCGCTCGACCCGGATACCGCCGGGCAGAAAGCCGTCCTGCGCGGGCTGGACGCGGCGCGCTCGGCCATGGACCGCGAAGGCGAGCTTGGCTTCGATGCGCGCGGCCTGCTCAAAAATGAAGCGCGGCTTCAGGCCGATCTGCGTGTGGCCTCCATGCCCGATGACCTCGACCCGGACGAAATCGTGGCGCGCAACAAAGACGAATGGAAAAATTTAATTGAGAATGCCAAACCCATCGTCACGCATGTGATGGATGCACTGGCCGCCGGACAAAATCTCAACGACCCGAAAATAAAAAACCAAATTGCGGCGCAGGTTCTGCCGTTGATCGAAGATTTGCCCAGCCCGATGGAGCGCGACACATACCGCCAGGCGCTGGCGCGCATGTTGCGGGTGGATGAACGCGTGTTAATCGGCGCCCCGGCCCAGGGTCCGCGAACGAGGCGGCCGAGAGTTACCGGCCAGAAACAGATTCGAGAGTCAGTACAAGTCGCGGTGCCGGTATCGTCCGGTAAAAAGGTCGAGGCGTATATCATCGGCGTTTTGTTTCGCAAGCCCGAACTTTTATACCGGCTGGATCGCCAGTTGCAACAATTCGGGTTGACTGCCCTGGCTGCGCAGGATTTCGAGTATACTGATTATCAAATGTTGTTCGGGCTGATCCGCGAGGCTGTGGAGCAGGACAAAAGCGAGCATCACGAATTTGTGGTGGATGCCCTGCCGGATCAGTTGCAGGGATTATCGCGTGATTTATTGGTGGAGTCTGAAAAGATAGATCCGGTGGAAGAAAAGGTAATGGAAGAACTGCTGCGCGGTATCATTAAGTTGCGGCGCATGGCGGCAGGCGAGAATCTGAACCAGTTACGTTTTTTGCAGGAGGAGGCGCATCAGGCAGGCGACCTGCGTGCGGCTTCCTATCAGGAACTGGTCATGCAGCACACGCGCTTATTGCGTGACCTCGATCAGGCAAATCGCAAGATGACGTTGAAACGGCAAGAGTAGAATTCACCGCAGAGCACGCAGTGAGCGCGGAGATAAACCCCTAAATCTCCGCGGTGAAAAAATGAAACCTGCCAAGAAGAAGGCCGTACTGCATTCAAAGGGAAGACCAGCGGGAAAAGTGCGTTTGCTCCGCAAAAAGGAGCAGCCGCTCGATAAGACGTTTTTGCCCAAGCGGGTTAACAAAATATCAACCGAAGAGTTCGAGTTCGAAGACGAACTTGACTTGAATGGGAACGGCGTCGAACCCGCTGAACCTGACCTCATGCAGGAGGACGAGGAAGACCTGGAAGGTCCGCTTGATGAGATACTTGTCAAGCGCCATCCTGAGATCGCTGCGGAATTATCCGAAGACCCGGTGCGGCTTTATCTGCGTGAGATCGGCCAGGTGAAGCTGCTCGACTCGGATAGTGAGTTCAGGCTGGCTACGTTGATCGAGGCCAGGCGCATCCTGAACACGTTCCGCCAACGCCCGGTTCGCAAAGGTTCCACACCGGCCACGGGGGCCTATCACAGCCTGACCGCTGAATTGTTTATGTCATGGCAACGCTTCAACGAAGATGCCGAGCGTTTGCGAATCGATTTGCCTGACTTGTGTCTGCTTCTGGCCGAGGCCCAGGATTTGCATCGCGGTTGGGAGCAGGATGTGCCGTCCTACCTGCGTCATTACCTGGCGACCGATCAGTGGGGACATGATCCGCTTTGGGACGATATGGTGCGCAGTGCATACAGTGTCTTCATCTGCTTTTATCTTTTGCCTGAGGATTATGCAGACTGGCTTTCAGCTCATATTCGCGGCTGTGACAAACTGCCGGTCGTGCAGACCCTGAACCGGAATCTGTCCAGGGAGACGATCCTGCTCCGTGAAATGGATTTCGCTCAAGTCCGCGCCAGGGAGGCGAATCACGCGCTGGTCCGCGCCAACCTGCGGCTGGTGGTCAGTGTTGCCAAAAAATATCTTGGCCGAGGCATTCCATTCCTCGACTTAATTCAGGAAGGCAATCTTGGTTTATTGCGCACGATCAATAAATTCGATCCGCGCCGCGGTTATAAATTCAGCACGTATGCAACCTGGTGGATTCGCCAGTCCATTAATCGTTCCATCGCGGAGCAGGCGCGCACCATCCGTATCCCGGTGCATTTGTTCGAAGCCATCTCGCGCATCCTGCGCGCACAGCGACATCTCACACAGGAATTGGGGCGCGAACCAAATAACAGTGAACTGGCCCTGGAGGTGGGGTATTTGCCCACCGGGGATGTGCAGGCCATCATGCGTTCGCAGGCCGAGGGAACGCCGCTTAATTCCGAAATCCAGCGCCGGCTGGATACCGCCACACATAAAATAGACCGCGTGCTTCGCTCCGCGGAGGAACCGGTTTCGCTTGAAGGCCCGGTCGGCGATGAAGATTCAAGTTCGCTGGGAGATTTTATCGAGGATGAAGATGCTCTCGAACCGTTGGATGCTGCTTCGCGTGAGATGTTGCGCGAGCAAATCCATAAAGTATTGACCGCGCTTTCGGAACGCGAGCGTCAGGTGCTTGAGCTGCGCTTCGGTTTGATGGATGGACGTGAACACACGCTGGAGGAGGTCAGCCGCGAATATGAGCTGAA
>JAJYOH010000261.1:306-7999 GCA_021796315.1 Chloroflexota bacterium | reverse complement strand
CAATCATTAACCGCTTACTCGATCTTGCGATCCAAATCCAACAGATTCCCGCGCCGACCTTGCACGAAGAGAAGCGCACAGAGTTTGTGCGTGATCTTTTTATCAAAGAGGCTCTTCAAGATATTTCAGTTGATGCGGTGAGTAATGTCTTCGCGCGCTTACCTGGAAAAAGGAAGGGGAAACCTTTGATCGTCTCTGCTCATCTTGACACGGTGTTCCCGGAAAGTACGAGCCTGCACGTTACGCGCGAAGAGGGGCGCATTTATGGGCCGGGCATCGGCGATAACTCGTTGGGCGTTGCGGCTCTGTTTGGATTGATATGGATGTTGCGCGAGCGCAGAATCGAATTGTCCTTTGATATTTGGTTTGTGGCGAATGTCTGTGAAGAGGGATTGGGCGACCTGCGCGGCATGAAGGCCGTCGTGGATCGCTTCGGCGCGGACGCGCAGGCTTATCTCGTGGTTGAAGGCATGGCATTTGGACATGTCTATCACCGCGGAATTGGCGTGCGCCGTTATCGCGTCACTGCGCGGACGGCGGGCGGGCACTCGTGGTCGGATTACGGCCAGCCGTCGGCGGTGCATGAAGCGGCGCATCTCGTCACGCACATCACGACCCTGGCTTTGCCGGTCAATCCGCGCACGACATTAAACGTTGGACTCATCAAAGGCGGGACGGGAGTTAATGTGCTGGCTGCGGAGACAACTTTTGATCTGGATATGCGCTCTGAAAGCGTGGGTGAGTTGAATCTGTTGATCGAACGGGTTGAAAAAATAATTCAATCGGCGAACAAGCCGGATGTGAAAATCGAAATGGAAATCATCGGCCAGCGGCCGGCGGGCGAGATTGCTGTCAATCATCCGCTCGTTCAACTGGCGCAGGAATGTTTGCGCGCGCAAGGCTTGAGCGCCACGCTGACCTCCGGCTCGACGGATGCGAATGTGCCTTTGAGCCGCGGCTATCCGTCTCTCGTGTTGGGCATTTCGACGGGCGGCGGCGCGCACACTGTGCATGAATATATTGATGTTGAGCCGGTCGAGAGGGGAATGGAATGTTTGACGGAATTTATCAAGCGGCTGGAATAACAAAAGTAGAGCGACTTATTAAGTCGCTCTACTGCTTATTTTAACCAATCGCCTCAATTACATTAATTGGCTGGTTATCGCCTTTGACCACATCAACCGAACGCCGGGTTTGCGTCCGCCCGTTGTTCAACGCGCGCGTAACTCCCTTTGCTGATCAGTATTTGATTCTTATTTAATTTTAACCAAAGATGGTATGTGACTTCACCCCAACTTCATTTCATCAAACTAAACTTTTATTCGTTAGACAACTCAAAAGGAGATATTCCATGTTCAAACGCACATCAAAAGTTCTGTTCATGCTGTTGCTCGTCTCGCTATTCGTTGCCGCCTGTGGCGCAAATGGCGCAACGCAACCGACTCTACCTGCGGCAAAAGGCCCAGCGCAACCAACCCTGCCGGTTTCGAATGGCAAAGCGCAACCGACTCAGTTCGTCGCAAATAACCAGACGCAACCGACTCTGCCGGCCGCAAATGGTCAGGCGCAACCAACCCTGCCTGTTTCTGGCGGCGAAAACGGCGCGCCTGCTGCTGGCGGAGAGAATGGCGCGCCTGCCGCGGGTGGCGAAGCTGGCGGCGGATTATCGTTGACCAATCCTGGCAATCTGCCTGCCGCTCCATCAACCGGAGCCAACGATAATTCCCAATCCGGCCAGGAGCCCATGGTCAAAATTAATGACCCGGCTGGTTTGTTCAGTATCCTTTTCGTAAATACGTGGGCGCAAACGACCGGCAGCACGCCCGGAAGTCTGCGATCATCACTAACTGACCAGTACGCCGAAGCGGAAGTGATATCCGCTCCCGGGCAAACGCCCGTTCAGGCGGCTCAAGCCCTGGATGCTTCTCATGCCAACGGCGCGGCCGGTTATCAGAAACTGCTTATTCAAAATGGCAATGTTCATGGCCTGCCTGCGGTCAGCCTGATCTACCAATATGAAGCGGGCACCAACCCCGTGACTGGTAAAGCGCTTAAATTTATCGCCAGCCAGATTTTCATTGGCGGCGGCCCGGCGGGCAAATTGGCCCATGTCACCTTTTCCGCGCCTTATGTCTATTATGGCGACGCCAGCGGAATCTTCGACAGTGTTTTGGCCGGATTTACCTGGAAATAAGGAAGAATAAACATGCCAGTTCAACAACCACTCCGCACGATTGATACCAACGGCAGCCTGCTTTCTGTGCGCGGCGCCTTCAAAATTTACAAAGAAAAAGATATTGAAACTGTAGCTTTACATGGCGCTGAATTTGACCTGGCTCCAGGCGAATTTGTCGCCATTCAGGGACGTTCCGGCGCAGGCAAGACCACGTTGTTGAACTTGATCGGCGGTCTGGACACTCCCAACGCCGGTCAGGTCATCCTAAAAGGATACGACATGGCGCGCATGGACGAGACGGAGCGCGCCAATTACCGCCGTCAGCACATTGGGATTGTTTTCCAGGCCGGCAACTTGATCCCGTTCCTGACCGCGCTGGAAAATGTGATGCAGCCTATGACATGGAACAGCGTTCCTCCAGGCGAAGCCCGGGAGCGAGCCACACAATTACTCAATGATTTAGGCATGAGTGACCGCCTGGATCATAAAGCCAGCCAACTCTCCGGGGGCGAGGCTCAGCGCGTGGGCATAGCAATTGCCCTGTCCAACCAACCAGACTTGCTGCTGGCTGACGAATTAACCGGTGAACTGGATACGGGCACCACTCAACAGGTGATGGATTCCCTCAAATCCCTGCACGAGAAACGCCAAATGACATTACTGGTGGTCACACACAACCGGCGGGTGGCGGCTCTCGCCCAGCGAATTCTACATATCGCCGACGGTGTGATTACTGCGGAGTCCCAGCATGACTAACAGCATCCTACAAACTGAAAACCTGACCAAATCCTATCCTTTGAACGGCGTTGAAGTCAAGGCGCTGCGCGGTGTAAATGTGTCCATCGAAAGCGGCGAGTTCGTTGCGATTGTCGGACCAAGCGGTTGCGGCAAGAGCACCCTGCTCAGCATCGCCGGCGGATTGATGAAACCTTCAGCCGGACAAATTTTATTGAATGGTCAGGACCTCGCGCAATTGCCTGAACAGGACAGCGCCCGCCTGCGCCGCGAGCATATTGGCTTTATCTTTCAATCATTCAATCTGATGGTTGATCTGACCGCGGCTGAAAATGTGGAATTCCCAATGGTTTTGGCAAATATGCCGGAATCGGAACGCCGCACCTGGGCGCATGAATTGCTCAAGCGCGTGGGCTTGGCCGACAAAGCCGATCACCTGCCCGACGAACTCTCCGGCGGACAAAAACAGCGGGTGGCCATCGCGCGCGCCCTTGCCAACCGTCCGAACATTATCCTAGCCGATGAACCTACCGGCAATCTGGACAGCCTCACTGCCGTTGAAATCATGGATCTCCTGTCGGGACTCAACCGTAATGATTCCGTCACGTTGGTTATGGTGACCCACGCCCCGGATGATGCCGCTCGCGCCCATCGCAGAATCTCGATGCGTGATGGACAGATCGAAAAGTAAACAGGAGCAATTATGAAATCCTATCTGACCTATGCTTTGCAATTAACCCTCCGCAACCGACGACGAACCATGACTTATCTCTTCGGCCTCGTGTTGGCAGTGGGGCTTTTCTCAGGCATCCTTTTCTTTGTGGATGCCTCGGCCAACAGAATGACACAAACGGCTATCGCGCCTGTGGTCGTAGATATGCAGGTGCGTTCCACGCTTGCCCACCCTGATATGACGCCGGTTCGCAAAGCGCTGGAAAGCCAGTCCTTTGTAACCCACGTGGAACCGGTAGTCATCGCTGATTTTGCCAGCTTGAGCGTGCCAATCAGTAATCGGGCAACTCCGGCAGGAAAGCTTTTTGTCCTACAGCCTTCTTACTACACTTCTTTTGGGGGGGCATTGCAAATTCTGAGCGGAGACGCATCATCATCGGGCGTGCTTATCAGCCAGGCGGCGGCGAGTGATCTGGGTTTATCCGTCGGCGATTCGATCTCAATCAATTTTGATCAGCTCGCCGCGCCTTTTATGGCTAAAGTCACCGGGATCGTGGATCCTACCGGCGCTTACTTCCTCTTTCCTTCGACAGATCCCTCTCAACAAGGAAATTACACCCCAGTACCGTATGACGTCTTTATTTCTCCTCAACTTTGGGAAGCCAATCTGGCGGTGCCGCTGACCAACCCGCCCGTTCCCACAGGCGCCAATGCGAAACCCATTGTGGCCCAAACGCCTTTATATGAATTGCATACAGGGATCAATCACAGCCTGCTGCCTTCGGACCCGACAAAAGCCGGCATTTTCGTTGATAGCCTGCGCCGCCAAATGGAGAAGCAATTCCCCGGTGAGATCATTATTACCAATAACCTTGCCGATTCAATGACGAAGGCTATCCAGGATGTGCTATGGGCCAAATTGCTCTTTTTGTTCCTGGGCATGCCCGGTGTGGCGTTGGCGGCTTATTTGTCGAAGTATGCTACCGATCTGATTACCGGCCCGCAACGGCAGGAAATCGGCTTGCTGCGCGCTCGCGGCGCCACCCCGCGCCAGATCCTATTAGCCATGGGCATTGCCAGTTTTCTCATTGCTTTGGTCGGAACAATATCGGGACTGATCGTGGGGTTGGTTACTACCGCATTTCTGTTTGGAGCCAGCGCCATTGCGCCCGCTTTGTTGATCAGTCTCTATCCTGGTTCAATACTCTATTCTTTTGCAGCAGGTCTATTACTAACCGGCGTAGCGACCTTCCTGCCCATCCGCGCCTCACTGAGGCAGGAAATCTCTCAAGAACGCCGTCAGGCCGAACACGAAGCCAAAGCGCCTCTCTGGGCGCGGGCATATTTGGACGTGGTCAATCTGATCGTCGCGGGAGTAATTTTTTGGATCACACGCAATGGCGGAGGCTTTAAACCCGTTGGAGGAGACGCGGGTACCAGCCTTTCGCTCGGATTCTATGTCTTCCTCGGTCCATTCTTCCTATGGGTCGGACTTACACTGCTGATGAATCGTTTATTGGCGGGAGGTATCAATCGCGGAGCTGGCGTTATTCAGAAAATCCTGCGCCGTGTTTTTGGCGACCTGGGTTATATGGCTGGCCGCAGTATTGCGCGCAGGGCGCAGAAGATTGCATCTGCTGTGATCATCGTTTCGCTTGCGCTGTCCTTTGGCATCAGCTTAAGTATCTTCATCAACACCTATCAAGTGCAAAAGGCAGTGGATGCGCGTTATAAGCTCGGATCGGACATCAAATTAACAACTGCAAGCGGTCCCCTCCAACCGACCACAGCTTTTACTAAAGATATCAGCGCTGTTCCCGGCGTAGCGTCCGTATCGCCGGTTGTAAGCGCCCAGGCCTATGTCGGCTCCAACCTGCAGACAGTTTTTGGAATTGACACGCAATCGTATCTCCTGTCTACCGGGTCTGTGGATAGTTTCTTCGCGAGCGGGAGCGCCGCCCAGGCCATGCAAGACCTGGCAAATGTGCCCAATGGTGTGCTGGTCAGCCAGCAGATTGCCGACGCCTATTCCATTGCAGTGGGCGATACGGTCATCATCCATCTGGCGCGTACTGCGGCCGCAGGCGGCCCAATGATTGAAACGCGCCTGCAAGCTGTTGGGATCATCCGTTTCTTCCCTACGGCAGCGAGTGACAGTTTCCTGGTGATGAACCTGCCCTATATGCAAAGCGTTACGCGTAACGACAAGATCAGTTACTTCCTGATCCGAACATCCGCCTCGCCGCATGACGTTGCCCTCCGTATTCAATCCACCCTGGGCCCGCAAGTACCCATGACAACGGAAGATATTGATACTGCTATTCTCGCATTGGGAAATTCAATGACCAGCGTGAACCTGCAGGGTCTCGGGAGAATCGAACAAGGTTACAGCATCATCATTATCTCTCTGGGCCTGGCCATCTTCCTGCTCTCGATGATATACGAGAGGGCGAAAGAGTTTGGCGCGATGCGCGCGATAGGAGGCTCGATAACCCAGGTTGGGCGCGTCTTGTGGTCTGAGTCGCTAATTGTGGGGATACTAAGTGTGCTGATCGGGAGCGTCATCGGCCTGATACTGGGATCAGTATTTATATCCTTACTGATTGTGCTCTTCACGATCCCGCCGGCCGGTATGAGCATTCCGTGGGGGACATTATTTATCTTGCTGGCTCTGACCTTTCTGGGAATGGTCCTGGCAACGGTATTCGCGAACCGCCGATTGGCCGGAATGGAAATCGCCCAGGTATTACGAGAACTGTAAGGAAAGATCAGCTCTATAGAAATTCTAATTGGATTGGCGAGTACGAGTCTTTTTACGAGTACACCTGTAAAAAGACTCGACAGCCCCTCCTGGCGGAATTTAGCACGCTGTTTTTTTCATAAGACTGAGCTGATGTTGTAGTCTCGGTCAAGGAGAACTACTATGTTTTCAAAACTAATCAATATATTTTCTAAACTGACCAAAAAACAGTACCTGATTGCACTAAGCGCACTCCTTATTCTGAGCGCGGCTGGGTTTGCCTATTACAAGATGGTCGCTGGCCCGGCTCAATCGGCGAATGCCGCAAGATTGGCGTCTCAAAATAGCCGAACTGCAAGGGTGCAACTGGGAGACATCACCCTTTATGCCCGCGGCACTGGCACGTTAATTGCACGCGATGAAATTAATTTGGGCTTCGGCACCAGCGGTCCAATTTCCAAACTCAACGTGAAAATCGGCGATAAGGTACATAAAGGAGATGTGCTGGCTGTTCAGGGAAATCCCGAGCAGCTGAAGGCCGCGGTAGCGGTGGATCAACTGTCTGTCCTAAACGCCAAACAGGCGCTGGATGCCCTTAACCAGAATGCCAGCATTGTTTCCTCCCAGGCCCAGGCCAACCTGGCGCTCGCGGAGTCTTTACTGGTCAAAGCGGACTATAACTGGAACCGATTCCAAATAGCATCCGGCAGTTGGAACGATTATCTGGCTACCACGCCATCCTTCTTTCGCGCAGCCGAGCAAAACTCGAATACCGCCTGGAGAGATCTGGAAATAGCGCGCGCCAACTTCACCCGCGCCACGTATCTGCCTGCCGGCGATAGCAAAAGAACCATCGCGCAAAAAGATCTTTTGGCGGCTCAACAGAAATATGATACAGCAGTGCAACAATTGCTCACGGCGTATCCGGCAGGAATCCAACAAGTGCCGATTGATAACGCACTGATCACGGCGGCGGCTCAGGTGATTCTAGCCGAGCGCGCATTTGAAAAGGTAAATAACGGACCTGATCCTGTCAGCCTCGATATAGCAAAGCAAAGTTTGGCAAAGTCCGAGGCGGCGCTTGCGTTATCTCAACGTCTGCTTGATCAATCCACCATACTCGCGCCGATGGACGGTACCATATTGTCGTTGTCGGCTATGGCCAAGGTGGGCAGCGACATAACCGGCCCATTTATCTCCATGGCGAATCAGAGTCAGCCGTATTTGACTATCTCCCTGGACGGGACAAGTATAGATAAGATCGCGGTAGATTACAAAGTTGAGGTGATTTTCGATGCCTTGCCCAATCAGATATTCACGGGCCGCGTCATTCAGATAGATCCGATTTTATACACCTCTACCGGACAGAG
>JAJYOH010000261.1:0-296 GCA_021796315.1 Chloroflexota bacterium | reverse complement strand
AGAGGGTAGTAGTCCAGACTCCCGGCCAGATTACAGTTGTCAAGGCATTGGCTAGTCTGGATCCAAGCGTGACGACGCCTGTTGACAATTTGCCGCTGGGCATGAGCGCGACGGTGGATATCATCGGCGGTCAGGCGAAAGGAGTCGTCCTGGTCCCGGTCTCAGCCTTGCGTAAACAGACGTCTGGTAAATATGCTGTTTACGTCGTGGAAAATGGCAAGAATGCGCTTCGGCCGGTGGAGGTGGGTTTAATGGACACTACCTATGCCGAGATAAAGTCTGGTCTTAAAGTTGGC
>JAJYOH010000260.1 GCA_021796315.1 Chloroflexota bacterium | reverse complement strand
ACATAACCGAGTCTGGCAAACTGGCTGTGGCTAATGGATTCTCCTCCAAATACCTGGCCACCGTCATGCGTGTCTTCATCTTTCGGGTCTTATGGTATTCCTCGTCGATGATCTTCTGAATCTTGGCCTTCGCCTCTGCCAATGCAAAAACATTTACATCGCGCTTTTCTCGATTAAGAATTCTTACAAGCAGACGATGTTTCCAAAGCGATATTCCAGGAGTATAGCCAGGCGTATCTTCTGCGTAGAATTTCAACCACTCGGATTTCGTAATCGGATCCAAGACAAATATATAGGTGAGGTCATACGGGTTAACGCGTATATCAACCTGGCGTTCCTCGCGTGACAATAAAGCTCGCATTCTGATCGCATCGGCATCCTGGTAAACAATGTTTTCAAACTCTATCCCGATCCCTTGCAAGGTTCGTGTTTCGGCCCTAAACAGGAGAATGCGAAGTTCGTCATAACTAGACGGAAGGGTAGGGATAAAGCCGGCCGCCTCGTTTTTAGCCCAAAGCTTCGCAGGGATTCCGCCAACCCCTCGATGCCATTGCTGGGCGTAAATATCATAATGAAAAATGTTCATAATCCGAACAAACGCACTTTTCGAAATACACGCATATTGCGCTGGGTCGAATTCGGCTAGCTCCAAAATACTCGAGAAAGCCCCCGGCATTTGATATATAAGGGCTGTTTTGTTGGTCTTTACGTATTCCTCGATGCTTCCCTTGTACCATGGGCTAAAAACAGGACACTGATCAACAAGGATCCCGAGCATTCCAAATGATTCAAGCATGTGCTTGTTCAAATATTCTGGACCATTGTCAATTCGAGCCAGTTCCGGCAAACCGCGGCCGAGAGCTAGATTTTCGGTTCCATATAATTTACATATGTCAGGCTTTGGTGAAAATGAGTTCAGCGCACACATCATGGTGCTGGCGTAGCCAAAAGGTTCAAATGCATAGTGAAATCCCAATGGATAAGCGGTGAGTTTATCCAATCCAAAGGATATCATTGCTGCTCCGATTGGCAGACGATCATCATCATCCACAACGAACAAACCAGTTCCCGTGCCATCAAATTCGACCTCCTGCATGATGCGCGTCACTTGGGGACCTGCCTGAACTGCCTCAAGCTCTTTTTGTTCGGCTCGGTTACGGCGTCTCCGCAACAGGATTTCTGCTCCACGTGCATGAATACGGTTATATACTGTTGGTTTGCTAGGAGGTTGTATCTTATGTTCATCTGGGCGTGTCCTATTTTCAAGGGCGACCCGATTGCATGTCATCAAATAAATAGAGTCGACGGTGCGATAAGAACGGTGCTTTTCACAGAAATCCAATGTATCCGAGATGACTTTGTCGGTATCACGATTGAGCCTGTTTGCACCCGGAGCACCAGCCTTATAAGTTTCGTCAACAAGGGCGCGTATATCCTGGCCAGACTCTATGTATCGTTTCAGCCAGCGCATCACAGAAGCGCGGCTTAAGGCCATTCCGCGCTTGATACCTTTTCGCGCGGGCCGCTTTTTGCCGCCATTAAGATCGTGCTGATCCTGTGTATTCGTTTCCCGCTTGCGAAGCTCCTTGACGTACTCTTCGATCCGTTTCCGCGTTCGTTCGTGTGGTGGCCAATCCAGAATCGGTCGAATTATTGTATAGCGACGCCAGGCCTCCTCACGCACGCTTGCTTTTAGAGTGTCAAAATCCTTGATGGAATGATCGATTGGAACAAGCGTCCCAGCTTGGAGCACAACATGCGGACCGTGGACCTCAAATTTTAGTGTCCCGTTCAACAACGCTTCTTCAAACTCGGCTAACGGTTTAGTGAGTTTGCCCCCAAAAGACTGATTTTCAACCAGAAACTGTTGATTCAACAACAGTTCTTTAATCACAAACCACTCGCCATTTAAGCAATAACGAGTTCCAGCCGCCAAACTTATTCTGCCCATGCCAGGATCCTTTCTGTGGGTACTAATAGAACGGAATCAGACATTTTCTCGTTGAGATCAACATCGAGATAGTGATGAAAAATAGAGGCCCATATAAATGGTTTTGCGGTTGCAGGTTCTGATGAGATTAAATTTGCCGCCATCTCGCCCAAAGAAATCTGACTTTTCTGTTTGAACATTCGCTGGATTGTCATCAGATATTGTGCGGGGAGATTCAAACGACTGTAGCGATAGAATATTTTTAAATTATCGAGTCTCGGCATCTGGCGAATCTCCCGTTCAGTGTAAATCTCTAGGCCGGCGTCATTTTCACGTACCCACCTTTTGGCCATTTGAATTTGCCACATCCCGCGTTGGGTCTTCAAGTGTTCTGCAAAATCAACCTCGATGATGACAGGATGGTTGTTGCGGATCGCTCGTATAGTGGGCATATACTCGTGTACTATTCCGTCGTCCAATGTCATCGCGGTTGTAAACGGATCGGTTTCATATGAATTGATCGATCGGTCAAATTCCGGGTAATATAAGGTGTCACGTATCAAAGTGTTCTTGTATGAGACAACCGTCTGGTTTTTCAGGCTAGGGAAACTGCCAATTACCGTTGTATAAGATTTTTTGATTTTTCGTTCGATCATGTGTCGTGATCCTCGAAATTGATTTATATCGGTATCGACAAAAACGAAACGCCTCGCTGGAGAAGGCGAGGCGTAGGGAAGAAGTCAATGTCGAGTAGTGGCAACATTGACACATCTGCTAAGTTGGTGTATAAATTCAACAGCAAGTGTGCTCTTCATACGCCTCGCATGGTTCCTAGGCCGGTGCGGGGTGTTTGTTTTAAGGCGGCAACTCAATTAATTTGTTCAGGTTTGTGCAATCATAATGCTCTCCAAAATTATGATTTGGGAAAAAGATCTAGGTGTTGAGCTCTCGGCATACCTTTAGAATCAGGCAATTTCGACCATAGCACTAAGATCGGTCGCCCAACGATCTGGCGAGAGGTTGTATTCATCACGATCTGAAGCCAAGGTTGCTCAAACAGCGGTGATCCTGACGGCGTCACTAGCACGCAATCTAGGGGCGACAAATTGAAGGCATAGATATCATTTTTCATCAATATCACTTCCAATACTAGAATCGCTAACTCTCGTTCTTGTGCTCTGCCTAGAAATCTTGCGGCACTCTGTGGAATGAAATTTCTGGTTTGGCGAGTTCGGGATGAAGGAAACGCCACAGCCCGGGCGGGCACAAATTCGCGGAGGCAGGCGTAGGATGATGTGATTGTAGGCAGAGTTGCCGGGTGCTAATACTGTTACTGGCACAAGATTATTTGCTCCAAGTTCTATTTCATATAAGGCGCGAATTGCTTTTCGCAATACATGTGATGGTGATAGCTTTTTGTTACTAACCTGATGAACATATTGCCAACTCCAGTGCCTGGGAGGTGATGCTTGGGCTCCGAGTTCAATGGCCAGCTTTCTAAATACAGCTACTGGACCGCCCGCCCCTCTTCGAGCAGCGACTAGCGCGGCCAATCGCCTGAGGTCCTCTGCGCATTCACCCTCCATATGGTAAACTTTGAATCCTTACGTATTTCTTACGTGGCAAACAGTGATTCTTGATTAGCAAATTCTAGTCATACTCGGTCAGCTGTCTAGTATCAAAATGTCTTTAATCTCATATCTTTAATAGGACTTCAAATCACAAGGTGTGACATGAGCGACATCCCTGATAATGCAGATTACCCAATCCTTACGCCATACTATGAGCAACCTGTAGGTAAGAACCAATCCCTTGTTGTTACCTTTCCATCAACGAAAAGGAAAACGGGGAAAACGACAATCTTCCGAAATTTGATTCATAGTCGAACTTTTGACGCCAGCCTTGAAAGAGAAAAAAAGAGGATACTTCTACTGGAATTTTCTCCGTACAAGGATTCCGTTCTGCTCTTTCCTGAAACGTCGGCGAGAGACAGGAATAGTCAAGTTATCAGGATGCAGCAGGAACTAATCTTTCTTCTTGAAGCGAACAGTGATAGCCACCGTTCACTGGCTCCCGTAATTACGCGCCGGTCCAAGCAAATAGACGTGATTTCCTTGGCGCCTAGTTCCGATGATTACCATGACATAATGGTGGATTTGTTACAGGAGGCACCCGAGCTAATTGCCCGCCTTCGGGCAAGTCATTTCTATGACGCTATACTTGTCGACCCACCTGATTTCTATTATTCACATTATGTTCGACGTCTTGTCAATCAGGCAAACTACTGGATCCTTCCCTACCCGGTGGGCAATCCCAATGCAATGAGCTCGATCTTTAGCCTAAATTATCCTTTCATGTCGTTGAGAGTAGTTGGCGCCCCGGTGAGATCAAGGGTAATTCCGATATTCGCAGATGCCGATTTGGATGCTTATGCCTCCACACTCCGAAAACTCCAACGCCTTATCGGCACGAACAGCTTGCTGCCAGTCATCCCAGATATGCGAGAGAACGCATTACAGCTTAAAAGGAAGATCGGGAATTTATCCAAAGTTGGTTTCGATGAGCTTGGCGATCGGATTGTAGAACTGATTCAACATTTCCCCACAGGCCTTCAAGATCATCGCCAGAAAATGGGGCGGATTCTGCTGAAAAGTTTCCACCACTTCGAAGGACCCGTTGTTCGCGTTTCTGACGAAGGCCGAAATTGGTTCGCGGGGTTATATCCAGATCAACGGTTGTCGGTAAAACAGCTAACCGCCCGAGTCCGAAGCGATCCAAGTTGGACGGAAGAAGAAAGGGAGATGATTGACGAGAAAGATATCCAGAATTTGCTAGCAGAGATCTCAATGGTGAAACACTGGCCACGGATTTTCTGCGAACGGAAAATGGGAATTGAGTCGAGCCCGGCCGGTCTCTACGTTTATTCTCAACAAGCCAAATTAAACCCTTAAACGTCGAGGCAAGTCATGCCTCAAACAGTGCACGCTCAAAGTATATGATCGGAAGGACAAAGCGTGAATTGTGAACGGCCCGCATCCTACACAGAGTTCTGCACCCCATATAGGGAGTCACAAACTATCTATTAAACGTAACCCTCTTCTCGGCGATCTGACAGTATTCATCTGAAGTATCAAAGCCAACAAAATGTCGACCGGTCCCTTTTGCAGTCGCACAGGTTGTTCCCGATCCCATGAACGGATCCAAAACTACATCCCCAACGTATGAATACAGCTTTATAACGCGCTTTGCAAGCTCCATGGGAAATGGCGCCGGATGACCAATCTTCTTTGCAGACTCCGGTGGAATCTGCCAGATCGATAACGTCGATTCCATGAACTCTTCAGCAGATAGATCGGACTGACCTTTATCCGGCCGTGAGAATGACTGCTTTGCAAAGACCAGCAGGTACTCATGCAAATCTCGAAGCCGCGGCGATTTCGCGCTCCTCCAACTTCCCCAGGCACAATTCCCACTTGCGCCTTTTCCTTTCTGCCAGATGATCTCGCCCATCGGCAGAAACCCAATGGATGAATGAACTTGATAGAAATATGAATGTAGTGGGATATAGGGTTTCCTTCCAAGATTGGCAACGTTGATCACGTATCGCCCACCGGGTCTCAAGACGCGATAGACTTCCTGCCCCACGCATTTGATTAAGTCCAAGTATTCTTCCAGCGACATGTCTTCATCGTAGTCTTTGCCCACGTTGTATGGTGGCGATGTGAAGGCAAGAGCCACACTGTTGTCGGGAATTGGCATGGTTTCGGATGATTGGTTGTAGATTCGATCCACCCAATCATCCATTGGAACGTTTAGGGATGCAATGTTTGTTGCTTGATCTTGAGTTGAGGACTGATACAGATTGCGCGCATAGAAGCGCGACGCGTCATGGCTCTCGCGCTTGGAAACACCGAACGAAGACGTGCGCGTCTTTTTTGCAACCATTGTTTCAGGCTTTCAATCAATATGGACTTTGTATGGGAAGAATATGGCTCCACCTCACGATAAGCGCGCCCGAAGAAGGTGTTCCAATTCTCCCCGGAAATTTTTCCACATGCTCAGAAACTCGTTACATGTCCACTTGCCATGCAGTGTGCTTGGATCGTCCACCCATGAAGGTCTTTCTAATCGTCTGCAAATCCACATCCTGGTCTCGATATCCAAGCGCGAAATGTTGATCCAACTTTCTGGTAGTTCCTCTTCGTCGCCGCGGTCTGTTCGCAGGGCATAGTCGAATGGCTGATCGGGGTCATCGGGCAGGTCGCCGTCGAACCAGATCAAGCCCAGAATTTTGCTTCTCTGCAAAGCAAAGTGCGTGAATTTGACCGCGGAATCATCTGGCATCGCGGCCAATCGTTTGAGCATTAGGATATCCACGGGAAGAGTGGATTCCTGCCAGGCGCTGTGGTTATGGTTCATGGCTATTTCCACGTTTTGCTGCGCGGGCTTTGAGGATCAATTCAAAGAGGGTTGCCAAGCTTGCCAT
Organism: Chloroflexota bacterium; assembly: GCA_021796315.1. The sequence goes on along the minus strand of JAJYOH010000260.1, from coordinate 1,650 downwards.
CTCAGTCTCCGTTGCCCAGGCAGGTCGCTTGAGCCTTCCTGCAATAAATTGAAGCTCTTCTTCGCTGAGATGTGCGATCCCGTTGATTGATCCGGGAAATTGCCAGTGGTCGGGCCAATTGGGATTGATGGCCAGTGCGAAAAGTGCATCGGGATTGGTTGGCAGATCGCCTTCGAACCAGCAAATGTCCAGAATTTTGTAGGCATACAGATCGAGGCGGAATTCATTCAGCGTCTGGTTTCGGGCCATATCCTGATCTCTTAATAAATAGGTATTTTGCATTTCTTCCTGCCTGCTAATGTTGGGATCCTTTTTTCCAACTGTGCGGACTTTCGAATCCTCTCCAAATCATGTGACCAATCTTTGCGCGTTTCTGCTATGGTGATCCGTCCGCTGTAATAGCTGCGTTTGGATGCCCAGTGCGGTCGCTTCAACTTCTTGCAGATGAATTCCAGATCTGCCTCTTCATATTCGAGAATATTACTGACCGTGTCTGAAGGAGGTCTGGAGTCAAGTGGCTTCGGGTTCACATAAAAGGAAAAGAGAGTCTCTTCGTCCTTCGGGAGGACATCCTCCCACCAGGCATATCCCATCAGCATGAGCGCATAGAGATAACGCCTCGCGCCATGGATATCCCAAAGCCGGTAGGGTTTCTGGTTGTAGCGCATGAAGAAGAAGAACCAGAATTTCTCCGCGTCGGTGAGAGCGCCAGCGTTCTTGACCCTGGTTTGCTTTTTGGCAGGCATTGATCATCCTTCTGTCCTGGCTCGAATCAACCTTTCGGTCATTTGCAGATCGGCATGTCGAAGGATTGTTTTTCCGCGCATGACATTCGGCGCAAGACTCCACGCCGGCTGCTTCATCTTCCTGCAAATGAATTCCTGCTCTGATTCAGTCATGTCCATGATCTCGCGGATTGTCTCGGGCAGTTCCGGAGACAATGGCCAATCCGGGTTCAGGAGGTATTCGAATTCGGTATCCAAATCGTGAGGGAGTTCTCCGGTAAACCAAAACATGTTGAGTATCATCATCGCGTAGAACCATTTCCTGGCTCGAGCGACAGCCGTCAAGGGGTTGTGTTTCGGTAGGTAGAGCTCGTTCGGCAAAAAGTAATCGTACATTGGTAAAAGTCGATGGGGATCTTGTGATAAATCAGATGGAGGCAGAATGTCTGAAGTTGTTCAATAAGCCTCCGCGGCCAATCCCGGTTAATACCTCAGCCATGGTCACCGTGCTTCGTCCAACGTTTGGCCCGGTGGTCCATGTCGGCCGCTGCAATTGTCTGAATATGAACAGTAACTGCGGTTCCTTCAATTTTCCTAGTCCCTCAATATCCGCTGGAACCTGACTGGGATGAGGCCAGTCCGAATTGGTCAGCATGGTGAAGGGGACGGTTGGATCGTCCGGAATATCACCCTCAAACCAGAAGCCATCGACGATGGCACATAAATAAAGTGTTTTTCGCAGGTCGCGCAGTAAGCCATCCCTAGCCCCTGCGGCGGTTGGCCGGGCTCGTGAGCGTTGATGCCTACTAGATGATTTGGACCTGTGATGCCGTTTAGAAGCCGACATTTGCCAGAACCTGTCTAAAGTTCATTTGCTTCATAATAGTTTATAATAAGCACATAAAATCCAAATCCGCCTCCTCGC
>JAJYOH010000259.1 GCA_021796315.1 Chloroflexota bacterium | reverse complement strand
CGGCGGATATATGATGGACATCAGCGAGATGAAAGCTGTCGCAGAAAAAAATCGAGGCCAGAAAGGTTCGGATTTTGATTACGCCAGCAACACCTTTGCGGAACAATCTCCAGCGGGCGGCGCGCCTGCCACAAAACTGAATGTATACATCGCTTATCAAAACCAATCAGGCTGGATGTACGATCCGCTTTATCAATCCTATCTGCGCTACACGGACACATCCGAGATGGCCGACGCGGGAATCCTGTACCCTGACACCGACCGATTGACCGGCAGACAATTGCATTTCGAAAACGTGATCGTCCTTTTCGCAAAGCACGACGTTGTCTCGCCCACCAATCTCGATATTCATCTCGATCAGGGACGCATCGGCAACGCGCTGCTCTTTCGCGACGGACAGATGTACAAAATAACGTGGAGCACACGCGCCTCCGATGATCGCAACAGGAGCCGAAAGAATCATCCCATCATATTTCTCGATGCGAATGGCGAACCGTTCCCGCTCAAGCCGGGACACACATGGGTGTTGGTCGTCACGCCAGACTCAACTGTAGGAGAAAAATCTCCGGGCGCATGGCAATTGCAATTTGCATTTCCGCCCGGCGCAAAGTGAATCGTTCTAATTCTGTGCATTTCGTCACAGGCGCGACTATAATTGAAACGTTCATTAAACCAGTCAAGGAGAAAGCATGAACAAAGAAACTGAAGCTGTGATCTTGAGCGCGGCACGTACGCCGATTGGAAAATTCCAGGGCGCATTGAGCGGACTCCCCGCGACGAAACTGGGGGCGATTGCTGTCAAAGCCGCGGTCGAACGTGCGGGAATCAAAGCCGATGAGATCGAAGAAGTTATTATGGGCAACGTTGTCCAGGCCGGAGAAGGACAAGCCCCAGCGCGTCAGGCCGGACTTTTCGGCGGACTCCCGGCTACGGTCAGCGCCACCACGCTGAACAAGGTTTGCGGGTCGGGATTGAAAGCCGCTATGGTTTCAGCGCAAGCCATCCGCGCCGGAGATGCGGATTTATTCGTGGCCGGTGGATTCGAATCCATGAGCCGCGCACCGTTTCTCGTTAATAGCCGCTCCGGCGAATTGAAATTCGGCAACCAGCAATTGACCGACGCCCTGCTCAACGACGGGCTGTGGGATCCGTTCGAGAATTGGGGCATGGGCATGGCTGCCGAATTTATCGCGGACGAATATGAAGTCACGCGCGAAGCCATGGATAAATTTTCTTTCGAGAGTCATCAGAAGGCGGTCAAAGCCATCGAGGCGGGAAAGTTCAAAGCGGAGATCGTGCCGGTACAAATTTCGGGACGCAAAGGCGAAGTCAGGCTGTTCGACACGGATGAAGGTCCGCGCAAAGATTCGTCGCTGGATGGACTGGCGAAACTCAAACCATCGTTCAAGCCTGATGGCAAGGTCACAGCGGGCAATGCGTCGTCCATGAATGATGGCGCCGCGGCGGTTGTCATTTCGTCACGCGCGTATGCAGAGAAAAACAATTTGAAGCCGATTGCGAAAATTGTTGGCTATGCCCAGGCCGCCGTCGAACCAAAATATTTGTTCGCCGCGCCGGCGCACGCGCTTCCAAAGTTATTGAAAAAAATTGGCTGGACTTTGAAAGACGTTGACTTGATCGAACTCAACGAGGCCTTTGCCGCGCAAGTCCTGGCGGACGGTTATGCTCTTGCAAATGATGGCTGGGATTGGAACAAGGTCAACGTCAACGGCGGCGCCATCGCGCTCGGTCATCCGCTCGGCGCAAGCGGTGCGCGCGTGCTGACGACTCTGGTCCACGCGTTGAAAGATCACGGCTTGAAGCGCGGTATTGCCTCGTTGTGTCTCGGCGGCGGCGAAGCGGTGGCGATGGCGGTGGAAGTCGAATAAATGGTGGTTGAGTAGGCGGCGGGTCTCGATACGGACTTCGTCCTACTCGACCACCGCCGCCGTATCGAAACCACAAAGGAGCATGAATGGATGCAAAAGAACGTAACGAGAAAATCGAGCAGTACGGGCGTGGATTCGATTTATTGAAAGCCGCGCTGGCCGAGGTTCCGGCGGAAGCGATGAAGTTCAAACCGTCGGTTAAAGATTGGTCGGCGCATGAAGTGATCGTCCACATGGCAGACAGCGAATCAATGTCGGCGCTGCGTGCGCGCAAATTGATCGTCGAACCCGGCAGTCAATTGATGGGATATGAAGAGGCCAAATGGGCGGACGCATTGAACTATCAAGAGCAAAGTGTTGAAGATGCCTTGCAGGTCATCAAGTACGCGCGGCAAACCACGTACCGTCTGCTGAAGACCCTGCCAGACGAAGTCTTCGCGCATTCGGTCAAGCACCCTGAAAACCCTGAGCCATATACGTTCGACAGATGGCTGACCATTTACGCCAATCACATTCCAAACCATGTTGAGCAGATCAAGAACAATGTCAAGCTTTGGAGAGAAAAGAAATGACCGTAAAACATATCTTCGTCATCGGCGCGGGGACAATGGGCAACGGCATCGCGCAGATCGCGGCCACAAGCGGCTATCAAGTCACGGTGATGGATGTCCTGCCCGCCGCGCTGGACAAAGCCAAAGCGACGATTGCTAAGTCAACGGCAAAACTTTTGGAGAAAGGAACGATCTCATCGGACCAGAAAGCGGCTGCCGGTAAAATCAACTTCATCTCGAATTATGACGATCTCGCAAAAGCAGACTTCGTCATCGAGGCTGCCACCGAAAACCCCGAACTGAAATTCAAGATATTCAAAGAGTTGGATGCCAAGGCGCGCGAAGGTGTGATCATCGCCAGCAACACGTCATCCATCAGCATTACCAAAATCGCGGCGCAGACCAAACGCCCTGACAAGGTCATTGGGATGCACTTCATGAATCCTGTGCCGCTGATGAAACTGGTGGAGATTATCAAAGGTCTCGCCACCAGCGAAGAGACACTCAAGACCACGCTTGAACTTTGCAAGGTCATGGGCAAGGAAGCCTGGGAAGCAAATGATTCACCTGGATTCATATCCAACCGAATCTTATGCCCGATGATCAACGAAGCGGTTTTCGCCTTGCAGGAAAATGTCGGCACACCCGAAGCCATTGATATGGTGATGAAACTCGGCATGAATCACCCGATGGGTCCACTGGCGCTGTGTGATTTGATCGGCCTGGATGTGGTCCTGTTCGTGATGGAAGTTTTGCAGCGCGATCTGGGCGAAGATAAATATCGTCCCGCGCCGCTATTGAGGAAGATGGTGGATGCGGGATATTTGGGAAGGAAGACCGGTAGAGGGTTTTACAAGTATTAATCACAACCACTGCGATGTGACTGTTTCTTGTTGGTTGTATTTCACCTTTTTTGTATTATTATGGTATCAAAGGACTTTATGGCTTTCACTCCAAGGAGACGAACATTGTCACCTAAAACTTTTGCCCAAGGTTCTGTTCTCATTTTGATACTACTGGCGTTCCTGGTAATTCCGGTCAGCGCCCAGGCTGGAGGAGTCTGCGGTGGTACATACGTGGTCGAGCAGGGCCAAACAGTTGACACGATTGCCGCGATATGCGGCACCACGACATCTGCCATTTACGCCGCCAACCCGGGTATCAGCGCATCTCTGTATGCAGGCCAGACTCTGACAGTCCCCAGCATTAACTACAATCAAAGCAACAATAATAATTACAGCGGTTACTACATCTACAATAACTACAATTATGCTGCGGTAAATTCAAACAGCACTTATATCGTCCAGTATGGCGACACATTCTCCGGGATCGCCAGCCGTTTTGGGGTGAGCATCTATGCTCTGTGGGCCGCCAATCCGAATATCTGGGACATAAATATTCTGTATGCCGGACAGGTGATCCATCTGCCCACATCAGGCGGACAGGTGAACTACGCGCCCTACTCAGCGTGGTTCGTAATCGTGCCGACTCCCGCGGAGAAACCAACTGCGCTTTCCTATGGCACGGTACCTGCAGGAACTCCAACCGGGAAAATCAAATTATCCAATCGGGCCGATGGCGATGTCTATGTATCATTGCAGGGCACGACGAGGGATGACATAGGTGTCATTCGCGAATACCCGGTAAGCGGGACAATGGACGTCGAAGTGCCGGCCGGATGGTATATCTATGTTGCCTGGGTTGGTAGTCATAAGTTCGAGGGACATTTCAATCTTGGCGCAGACTCGAACCATTCCATCACGTTTTACAGTAACAAAGTCGTGGTCGAATAGTAAAGTTGATGATCTTTGGTCAATTGCAGTTGTGCCGACCATTGCGTATCCAGCGTAACTTGAGTCCACGTCCAGAAAATCACGCTGACAACGCCGATGGCGAATCCCGTCCAACGCAACCAGGCTGGCAGGGGGAACAGGAACACGTCGATCCATTTTGCGTCAATGATGTACATCACCAGAAATGCCAGCAACGCGAAGAAACCGATTACGCGGATAATGAACACGCCTCGCCCGCCCTCGCGTTTGATCGCGCTTTCGTCAGGCATGATCCACCCGCCTGAGCGGCGCACCTTGACCATGAGATAGATTCGCATGGCAAACAACGCCGCCAGCAAAATCAGGAACGCCCAGCGAAAAGTCGTTTCGGTTGTCATGGGTTTACACTTCTTTCAACGAGATGCGCATTCATCATCACAGTCTTGGGAAAAACGCGGGAACGCGTTTGCAATAGTCCAACCACTGCTCGCCAAACTCCGCCGACAATGTCATTTCCTCACGGCGGGCGCGGACCGATGCCAACGGGGCAAAGAATGCAAACAGCAGGGTCGTCCATGTGGAGTAAATCAATAGCGCACCGAACGCGGCAAGAATGATCCCGGTATACATGGGATGGCGCACAATCGCGAAGGGGCCGCCAGTCACCAATTGATGATCGGCGAACAACTGCGCACCAAAGCCAGTGGAGACAAAATAATTTTTGCCAAGCGCCAGCCTTCCCCATAATGTGAATACCATGCCAGGAAAATACAACAGCGAGCCGAGTGCGAGCATCCATGCACGGATTTGTGGTGAAATTGTCAACGGCAAGGGAATCCAACCGAAGTAGCAGATGCCGAAGAACAATAATGCCGAGGCGAGATAAAACCACGGGGAGCGCAACCAGCTACCAGTGAGTCCGAGCGTACGTCCTACCTGACGTTGGGTGCCGCGCCAAATCCCATAAAGCAAAATCCCCAGCGTGGCATAAGCCAGCAGTCCTCCGCTCAGGAGGACTATTGAATTTACAAATGCAAGGTACATGACGAACTCCTGAACAAAGCGCCAGAACATCGCTTACGATATATTTTCATTGTATGCCACATCAAAAATAACTCAAGGTGTGTTTTGAAAAGTAAATCAACAAACATGGAAATGCTATAATCATCCCAATTCGCCGCGGAGGGCATAGATATGAATCAAGTCTACGATTACGTCATCATCGGTTCGGGTTTTGGGGGAAGCGTTTCAGCCATGCGATTAACCGAAAAAGGGTATTCAGTCCTGGTCCTTGAAAAAGGCAAACGCTACGAAGACAAAGATTTCGCCAAATCCAACTGGCAATATTGGAAATATTTGTGGCTGCCCGCCATCCGCGCGCACGGCATTTTACAAATCAGCATTCTCAAAGGCGTGATGGTCTTGCACGGCGCGGGCGTTGGAGGCGGAAGCCTCGGCTATGCCAATGTGCTGGAAGTGCCGACCGATGAAACTTTTGCCACGCCCGCCTGGAATCAAAACATGGCGTGGGGAAAAGTTTTGAAGCCTCATTATGAAACTGCCAAGAAGATGCTGGGCGTGGCGCGCAATCCAAAATTGTGGAAGGCCGATGATGTGCTCAAGCAAATGGCTGACGAGCGCGGCATGGGTCACACTTTCCGCGCCACGGATGTCGGCGCATATTTCGGCGAGCCGAATGTCAGCGTGCCCGATCCGTATTTCGGCGGCGAAGGTCCTGAGCGTGCCGGATGTCAACACTGCGGCGGGTGCATGGTCGGATGCAGATACAACGCGAAAAATACTCTGCTGAAAAATTATTTATACTTTGCTGAGAAGAATGGGGCAAAAATTATTTCGGAATCAGAAGTGGTTGACATCAAACCCCTCACCCCAACCCCTCACCCCGAGGGAGAGGGACAAAGGGTGAGGGGAGGATACGAAATTGAATTTCAGTCGAGCACCCGCTTCTTAAACGGGACCCGGCAGCGGGTCCAGGCCAGACGCGTGATCTTGTCTGCGGGCGTGATGGGCACGATCAAATTGTTGCTGAATCTGCGCGACGTCAAAAAGTCATTGCCGAATCTTTCGCCGCGCCTTGGCGACATGGTGCGGACGAATTCCGAAGCGCTGCTCGGATCGGTCGCCAGAGAATCGGACATCAATTATTCGGAGGGCGTTTCGATCTCTTCGATCTACAACCATGACGAGATCACGCGCGTCGAGCCGGTGCGCTACCCCGACGGTTCGTCGTTGATGCGTTTTCTGGCCGCGCCGCTGATCGACACGGATGTGAGCGTGCCGATGCGTCTCTTGAGATTTCTGGGTTGGGCGATCGCCCACCCACTGGATTTTTTGAAGGCGCTGGTTTTGCCCGGCTGGGCGCACAACGTGACGATTTTGCTGGTGATGCAGCACGCTGACGATCGTATGCGCTTCCGCATTGGACGAAGTTTCTTCACGCTCTTCCGGCGCGGCATGGTTGCAAATAAGGAACCCGGTTATGAAATCCACGCGCAGGTGAAAGGCTCGCACGAGTTGACGCGTGATTTTGCGAAGCGCATCAATGGTGTGGCGCTGGGTTCAATCGGCGAGAATCTTTTGGGCCTGCCGACCACTGCTCATATTTTGGGCGGCGCGCCGATTGGGAAAGATTCTTCAGAAGGCGTGGTAAACGAAAATTTCGAAGTCTATGATTATGCGGGCATGTACATCATTGATGGTTCGATCATGCCCGCTAATCCGGGAGTCAATCCAAGTCTGACAATCACCGCGCTGGCAGAGTATGCGATGTCAAAAATACCTGAAAAGAAGTGAGCCATATAATGAGCGCTGATTTTCAAACATCCCGCGATTATGCTCTACAGCTCGATCAGCAGGACCCTCTTGCTTCGTATCGAAGCCAGTTCATTATCTCAGACCCCGATTTGATCTACCTTGACGGCAATTCATTGGGGCGCCTGCCAAAGGTTGTCATTGAACGTATGAAAATAGTGATTGAAAATGAATGGGGCAACGATTTGGTACGCGGCTGGAACAAAGGCTGGTGGGATGCACCTTCACGCATCGGCGAAAAAATCGCCCAACTCGTTGGCGCGTCTGCCGGACAGGTTGCCGTGTGCGATTCGGTTTCCGTCAATTTGTTTAAACTCGCTGTCGCAGCGTTAAAGTTGCAGACAGGCCGAACCAAAATCATCACCGATACGTTTAACTTCCCATCCGACTTATATGTTCTACAAGGCGCGGCGCAATTGCTGGACGACCACCATAATATTGTCCGCATCGGATCAAGAGATGGGGATATCACGCCCGATCTGGCTGCGCTCGAATCGGAATTGGACAACGATACCGCATTGGTCACATTCTCGCATGCCGTATTCAAAAGCGGCTACCTGTATGATATGGAGCGCATTACTAGGATGGTTCACGATGCAGGCGCGCTCGTCTTGTGGGATTTGAGTCATTCCGTCGGCGCGGTGCCGATTGCTCTGGATGTTTACAACGCCGACTTCGCTGTTGGCTGCACATATAAGTATCTCAATGGCGGGCCGGGTGCACAGGCATTCCTGTATGTCCGCAAAGACTTGCAGGAGAAAACTTCTTCGCCAATTTGGGCATGGTGGGGACAAAATACGCCATTCGATTTTGATCTTGATTACATTCCAGCACCGGGCATTAAACATTTTCTGACCAGTTCTCAACCCATCCTTTCTCTGCTTGCCATGGAAGAATCTCTCAAACCAATTCTCGAAGCAGGCGTGGACGCCATCCGTGCGAAATCGGTGCGGATGACTGAATATGCCATTGCCCTGCATGATGCTTTCCTCGCCCCAATCGATTTCGCCCTCGGTTCGCCGCGGGAC
>JAJYOH010000258.1 GCA_021796315.1 Chloroflexota bacterium | reverse complement strand
TCCGTTTTTATTGATCTTGCCATTCAAGCCAGCCGTCCATCAAAAGACGGCAAAATTCAAGACAGCAAAAGGGGTTTTATCGAGGAGCCTGAAACATGAACTCCTTTTTTGCTGAGAAGACAGCAGCTGAACATCTTGAAGATTGCAGGGACTTTATAAAAGATTTCCTTGCTGATAGAACATTGATCGTTGCATCCAACCGCGGCCCCGTTACTTTTCACGAAGATGAAAACGGCCAATTGCAGTACCAGCGCGGAAGCGGAGGATTGGTCACCGCGCTGACCGGCATGGCCCAACACGCCGAAGTGCGATGGGTGGCTTGTGCGAAGACAGAAGAGGATAAAGTCTGGGGAAAAGGATTTGCGCCATTCAATGATAGCGAAGAAAAGATCTGGATGGAATTCATTACGCCCCCGACTTCAGCTTACGAAAGCTATTATCGCGTCATCGCGAATCCTTTGCTGTGGTTCCTTCAGCATTCGATGTGGGACATTTTCCGCGAGCCGACGATTGACCGAAACGTTTGGCAGAGCTGGGACAACGGCTACGTTGCCGTGAATATGCTCTTTGCCGAAACCATCGCGCGTCAGATCGCATCTGCGCCGCGCCGGGCCATAGTCATGTTGCAGGATTATCATCTTTATCTTGCGCCGAAATTCATTCGATATCAATTTCGACCAAAAGCCAAATACACGCTGGCGCATTTCATCCATATTCCGTGGCCCGGCGCGGAAGACTGGGCATTCCTCCCGTCGAAAATGCGGCGCGCGATCCTCGAAGGTTTATGCGCCGTGGATTTGCTGGGCTTCCAGACGCGCGAAGACGGGATGAACTTCCTCCGTACATGCGAATCGCATTTGCCGGGAACGCACGTCAGTTTCAAGCGCGGCAGGATTTGGTATCGCAATCACGCCACATACGTCCGCGATTTCCCGATTTCCATTGACGTCAATTCGTTGAAACAATTGGCTGAGACGCAGGAAGTTGGCGATTATCGCAGCCAGCTATTGGAACGTCACGGCGACCAGCAGATCATCCTGCGGATTGACCGCATCGAGCCGAGTAAAAATATCGTGCGCGGCTTCCAGGCTTTCGATGAAATGCTCGATCTCCATCCAGAGCATCGCGGCAAAGTCAAATTCCTAGCATTGCTCGTCCCCTCGCGGATGCGGCTCGAAAAATATGGAACTTACCTCGATGAACTCATGGGTATCGCCGGAAGAATAAACGCCAAACACGGCGAAACCGAATGGGAGCCGATCCGCATTATGGTCGGCGAAAATTATCCGCGCGCTGTGGCGGCCATGCAGATATACAACGTGCTGCTCGTCAATTCCATCACCGACGGCATGAACCTCGTCGCCAAAGAAGGCCCGATTGTGAATCAATGCGACGGTGTGCTTGTGCTTTCAGAACGCACAGGCGCGTTCCAGCAGCTCGAATCGGGCGCGCTGGTCGTCTCACCCTTGGACGTTTATGGCACAGCCGAGGCTTTGCATCAGGCGCTCGCGATGCCGGCGGACGAACGCAAAGAACGCGCGCAGCGATTGAAAAGTCTGATCGAGCGTCAGGACATCGCGGATTGGTTGTGCCAGCAGTTCGACACGATCACCAAATTAAATCTATAGTTTATGGGTTTGCCCAAAATTGCCGTCCTGCATTATTCATCACCGCCGGTTGTCGGTGGAGTGGAAAGTGTCATGCAGGCTCACGTCCATTTGTTTCTGGAATCGGGTTATAAAACAACAGTCGTTTCCGGGAACGGGGACAAGGACGCGTTGCCTGTGGGCGCGGAGTTCATTCGGATTCCTGAGATGGATTCGGGGAATCCGCACGTCGCATCGCTTACTCGGGACCTGGAGAAGGGTCGCGTTCCCGAAAACTTTTCCAACCTGACAACTGACCTCGCTAACGCGCTGCGCCCGATTCTGTCTTCGAATGATTTGCTGATCATCCATAACGTTTTCACCAAGCACTTCAACCTCGCGCTTACCGCCGCGCTTTTTCAACTGCTCGATCAAAACACGATTCGACGCTGCATTGCCTGGTGCCATGATTTCACGTGGACCAGCCCGCATTCGCGTTCGAAGGTTTTTCCTGGCTATCCGTGGGATTTACTTCGCACGCATCGCGCAGACGTTACCTACGTGTCCATTTCCCATGCGCGGCAGATTGAACTGGCAAACTTGTTCGGCTGTCCGCCCGAACAAATCCGCGTGATCTACAACGGCGTGAATCCGCAGGAATTGCTTGGATTATCAAAAACAGGAATAGACTTGATGGATCGTTTGGGACTTTGGGATAGCGATTTGAATTTGCTCATGCCCGTGCGTGTCACGCAAGCAAAGAATATCGAACTGGCAATCAACGTGGCGACGATCTTGAAACATCAAGGAATCCATCCGAAAATCGTTATCACTGGTCCGCCCGATCCGCACGACGAACAGAACATGGAATATTTTAGAAGTCTGCAAGCTTTGCGAAAAAAGTCAGGCGTCGAAGAAGAAGTCCGCTTTGTATTTGAGTCAGGCAGCGATACAGATGAACCTCTCACAGTGGACATGTCTGTCGTCGGCGAATTGTTTCGCATGAGCGACGCGCTATTTATGCCAAGCCATCGCGAGGGATTCGGCATGCCGGTTCTCGAAGCGGGTTTGGTTGGGATTCCAGTCTTCTGTTCCGACCACGTCCCCGCGGCGAAAGAAATCGGCGGGGAAAATGTCATTTTGTTCGATCCAGATGCGGGTCCAGAAAAGATCGCTGAATTGATTCTGGACTGGACTAAGAACAGTTCTGTTCATCATCTGCGTCAACGCGTGCGGCAGCGTCTCATGTGGAAAAGCATATTCCAAAACGAGATCGTAAAATTATTGAACGAGAATCCATTGTGAAATTCAACAGCGAAATAGAACTAACACAATGGGCATTGGACGCGTTGAGCTTGTGGCTGTTTTTGGATTACGACGGCACGCTCGCAGACTTTGCTCCGACGCCCGACCAGCTTCACCAAAATCGAAAAGTCATTGACCTGCTGCATCGTCTCGAGCAAAAACAAAAGTTCCGCATGACGGTCATCAGCGGACGCAGGTTGCAGGACATCCGAATCCTTTTGCCAATATCGGGAATCTTTTTGTGCGGAACTTATGGAATCGAATTGCTGACTCCAACTGGCGAAACGATCCATCGAGTGGATTATGACGAGGTTCGCCCCGCTCTGGAAATCATCAAGCCCAAATGGACACGACTCATTTCAGGGCGAAAGGGATTTTTCCTCGAAGACAAAGGCTGGACTCTCGCCATTCACGCGCGCTTTGCCGACGATACTGAGTCAGACGAAGTGCTGACATCCGCACACCGCGTGATTGATGAAGAAAAACTCGCGAAACGTTTTCGCGTTTTAGGCGGATATAAATTTCTTGAGATTGTTCCGCTCCTTGGCAGCAAACGAGAAACAGTTATTTACTTATTTCAAAAGTTTTCGTTACCAGGTGCAAAGTGCGTTTACATTGGCGACGATGATAAAGATGAAGAAGCCTTTCCTGTAATCCACGGACACAATGGAGTCGCGATAAAAGTGTGGCAGCCCTCGCAATCCTTCAGCCCAACAGAGGCGGATTTTGTTTTTGATTCACCGCGAACAACAATTCATTGGCTGGAAAGTTTGACCCGCTAGAAATTTTTCGCCTTCAAAGTTGACTTCCGTAACCGGCACGTTTATCTCTTGACAAGTCACAAGTTTTTCCTATAATTACTGACCAGTCAGTCATTTATTTATCAAAAGAGAAAACATGTCCCCTCGCCCTGATGTCTCGAAAGAACGTAAGACTCAAATCCTGAACGCCGCCGAAGATGTCTTTACCCAAAAAGGCTTCGATCAAGCGCGCATGGATGATATTGCCGAGAAGACAGGGTTGAGCAAGGGTACGCTCTATCTGTATTTCAGGAGCAAAGAGGAACTGATCATTGCCATCCTCGACCGCCTTTTTGGGGATATCTTCGAACAATTTAAAGCCCGCAAGAACAACGAATTGGGCGCAACGGAGGCGATCTGGCAATTTACCGAGGCCGCCATCCGTGATTATAAAAAAATGTTGATCATGATGCCCATTGCCTATGAATTCCTGGCGTTGGCTTTTCGTAAATCGGTCGTTCAAAAGGCCCTGAAGAACTATTTCAAGCTTTATATGGACTCATTGATACCCATTATTCAACGTGGCATCGACTCAGGCGAGTTCCGCCCAGTGGATGCCCGGGAAGTTGCCATCGCCGCGGGGGCGATTTTTGAAGGAACAGTGCTTTTGTGGGTCTACGATAGCAGCCTTGTGGACGTGGAGCATCACATTCGCTCAAGCATAAAATTACTCATGGATGGTGTGGAAGCACGTTCTTAACGCATCTCTTTTTTTAAGTTGATATATGACTGACTGGTCAGTTTGCAAAAATTATAAAACAAGGAGAATGTTTTCGATGTCTGATATGTTCCTAGATTCACAGCGACCGCTCGCAACTTGTATTGCTGCAAATTGCGAGGGCTGCCCGGTGAGCAAAGATGTTTACTGTCATTTCCATGGGCATGATCTGGCCGCGTTTTTATTCGCCGGCCTTCCGATGGTCATCGTCGGAGGGGCGGGCGTTGTTCAGATCGGTGCCTGGTGGCTGGTTCCTTGGCTGCTCATCGTCTTTGCCTATTTCGGCTTCGTCGAAATCCGGGTCATGTGTTCGCACTGCCCACATTATGCGGAACCTGGGAAAAGCCTGCAGTGTTGGGCCAACTACGGCTCGCCTCGCCTGTGGAAATATCATCCTGACCCGATGAGCATCACTGAGAAGATCGTTTTCGTGACTGGTCTCGTGCTTGTCATGGGCTATCCTCTCGCTTTCCTGCTCATCGGTCCGCAATGGTTCCTGCTTGCTGTTTACCTCATAACAGTCGTCAGTTTCTACCTGACACTGCGACGATCCTACTGTTCAGAATGCATGAACTTTGCCTGCCCGCTGAACATTGTTGGGGAGGATGTTCGCTCCGAGTTTTTCAAACGCAACCCGGTGATTGCCCGCGCGTGGGGAAGGGCCGAATAGGAGTTCAAAATGATGGCTTGGATCAACCTGCTTATTCTTTTACTGACAACTGCCCTAACTCTTTATTATTACGTCAAAAGCGTGGGCCCCGCTGCGCTGGAACAGAAGATTGGTCCGTTGGCTTATGCCAAATGCACACGCTACCGCACCGTCTCTGCCATCTTCATGACTCTGGCCGGGGTGAACTACGTCGTATATGCCTTTTACCCGATTCCGCTGCCACTGCCGCAGTCCTTTCCTTGGCCCTATTGGGTTTCGGCCCTGATTGCTGTGGTCATTGCTGCCCCCTCAGGAATCCTGTTTGTCCGCGGCATGATGGATGCTGGCGAGGAGACCATGCTGGTCAAGAAAGAGCACAAACTCTACGGCGGTATCTATCAGAAGATTCGCCATCCGCAGGCTGCCGGGGAGGTGTGGTATTGGTGGGTAATTGCTTTTCTATGCAATTCGCCTTTCCTCGTCATTTACTCCATCATCTGGCTGCCGATCTTCCACTGGATGAGTTTAGCAGAAGAACACGACCTGATTATCCGCTATGGTAATGACTACAAATCCTACATGGAACATACTGGTATGTATTTTCCGAAAAGAGGTAATCCATGACCAAATCCGTTCTTGACGCCCAACCCAGCGGGATGCTGCGCCTGGGACTCCGTCTCCCCATCTGGCTGTTTCGCCTCCACCTTGACTTTATGTTGGGTGACCGTTTCCTGATGTTAACCCACACTGGAAGAAAAAGCGGATTGCCGCGCCGAACCGTGATCGAAGTCGTTCAACATGATGAAGCAATAGACACCTATTATGTTGTTTCAGGTTGGGCTGAGAAATCAGATTGGTATCAGAACATCCGCAAGACGCCTCAGGTCAAAGTCCAGGTGCGAGGCCGGAAATTTCAATCGCAAGCGGAATTTATCTCGCAGGAAAAAGCCATCGACATTTTGCAAACCTACGCGCGTAAACATCCCGTTGCCTTCAGTGAGTTGAGCGGAATCTTTCTTGGCGAACGCCTAAAGCCCAATGGCGACGCGCCAGAACAGATTGCGAAGAAAATACCAATGGTAGCGTTCCGCCCCAAGTGATCAACCAAAACATTTTGCATTAATGCATACTTGCCAGATATACGGCAATGCCGTATAACAGGAATGTGGTTCAGATAGCGAAACTATAATGGAATTCGTCGAAGCATCTGCCTTTACCAAATATGTTTATAAATATCTTTCCGAAGATGAATATTTTGGCCCGCAAAGTTTTCTTCTACAGTACCCAGAAACAGGTAAGATCGTTCCAAAATCTGGAGGTGTGCGAAAAGTACGTTGGGCGCTATCAGGAAAAGGCAAAAGCGGAGGCGTGCGCGTGATTTACTATTTCAGGAAGCAGAATGACGAAATCTGGCTATTGACCATTTATAGCAAAAATGAAATAAAAAATATCCCTGCTCATGTTTTGCGTCAGATCGCAAAGAAGATCGAAAATGTCTAAGCGTGATATTGGTATGGAAATTCTCGAAGGTATCCGAGGGGTCAAGGCGTATAAGGCAGGCAAGAAAACATTGCGCGCTCACTCTTTGAAAAAGCCCGCATCGCCGCGTACCATTCGCGTCAAATTGAAACTATCGCAATCGGCTTTTGCCGGTCTGATGGGCGTCAGCCTGCGAACCATCCAAGATTGGGAGCAGGGGCGACGCAAACCTAGCGGACCAGCCATTGCACTGTTGCGTATTGCAGAACAAAAACCAGAAGTATTTATACATCTGTCATAAACGGTGAACAACATCTCAAGACTGGAGTCCACCGTAAAGCATATTGCGTGGGCCAGTCAATTCAAATTAGACATCCAGACTCTACCCATTTGCGAAGGACGCGTGATATTCATTCGCTGGGTTACAAGCCTGTGACGCCATTCGGTTGCTTGGCAAGGATTCGGCATTGGCTCACTCTAGACAGCGGTGACCCGAGGAAGCGGTTCAGTTTCCACCGAATGAACCTTGAATTTAGAGCTAAATTTTGAAACCGGGTGTCTCAATTTATTGACACATTCCGGTCGGGTCTGAGTGGAAGCGGCCATGGTTGTTGCTGTATCACATGATGGCGGTAATGATGCTGAAGACGAGGAACATCATCAGCGCCATGAAGGATAAACTATAAACTGCCGTTTTCAATGTAGCGCGGATCTCTTCTTTCTTCCATTTCGCGCCAGTTTCCCAAGCCAATTCCTATTCGTCTTTTTCCAATTTGAGGCGAGTCAGTTCGATGCGAGATGTATTTAGTTCAAGATGGAATGGAACCAACACCGCGCCTGAATGTTCTTGAGAGGTTGGATTGCGCCATAAATCTCCACTGCCCGCTGTAACGACTTCTGACCGTCTCCCGGTTTCAGAGTCAGATATTCAGCTACTGTTGAAATATAGCATAATAACCTGCGGACATTCCGGCTGGCGACATCCCTTGCAAGTTCCAACTGACGCAACGCTTCAAGGGCGACTTGACACCTCAACAATTAAAGGTTCTGCGAGAAATTGTGGAGAAGGAGTTCAAATGAAAGACGAATTGTTCAACGAATTGATTGCAAGCGTACGCGAAGGAGGAAAGATACTGCGCGGCAAGGCAAAGGCTTCCCGCTCCTTCACGGTCGCCACACCAAACGTTCGAAAAATCCGTGCAAATTACAAAATGATCCAAAATGAGTTCGCGGCGTTGCTGGGCATTAGCGTAAAAACCCTACGCAACTGGGAGCAGGGGCGCCGCGCCCCTGAAGGTGCCGCGCGTGTGGTTTTGCAACATCCAGATGTCATTTGGGCACGTCGTGAAGGTCAAATCAACAGCGATATAAAGTAGAACTCGGAGCTTTTCAAAGGCTCCGAGTTCTTGTACGAAAATCAAACATCGTTGCTCATTCAACAGCACGTCGCTGGAATCAAAAACCCGCCTCCATTGGCGGGTCTGACGTAACCATTCCAGAAATCGGAAGTAATGGTTAACTGTCGACCTTGAGCACATCGTG
>JAJYOH010000257.1 GCA_021796315.1 Chloroflexota bacterium | reverse complement strand
TAGGTGGCCCGTGTGCCACGAACATCGGCGGCAAGCCGGAGCGAGACGGCAAAGCACACAGAGAAAATAAAAAGGAAAAGAAAGAGACTTGGTACTCTCTGCCCTGAAAGGGCGTAGGGCGCTGGACTTCGTGACGATAAACAAAACTGCCATCCATTTGATGGATGGCAGTTATATATTCAATTTTAGTTTTAGTTTATGCTTCCACCGTTTCCGGGATCATATCTTTCAACAATATTCCGAGTGCCATGGTATGTCCGCAGCGCTGGTGGGTAATGAAGAACTCGCAGTCACACAAGAATTTGTCGTTCTCAAAAGTTACGTGATGATCGTTGTTGTCACCGTGGAAAGTAAGATCGAAGTGGTTGAAGTGAAAGCGTTTTGGTTCCTCCGCATAACGTTTGGCCTTCTCAATCTTTCCGATCATCCCAGAATCCATCTCTTATTCTCCTTTCAATATGAAAATAAAAAAGGCACGCGAAAACACGCGTACCTTTTCTGTTACATCACAAACTCTTTGTTACTCATCACTCGCATAGGCGCAAGGATTTCCTTTATGGGTTGAGTATAGCCAGATTCAGGATGCGAGTCAACTACATTTTTCGTATATTCTCAAATCGTTTGGTAATTGTAGGGTAACGCTAATCAGCAGTCGCGCCGGCCATCACTGGTTCGTCACCGTTGTAGGCCCAAATCTTCGGCCATTTGAAAATTATGAAGATCACGCCCAGAATCGCACCGATCCCGCCGCTGATAATCGCAAAGGGCGCGCCAAATAATTGTGCAGCCGCGCCCGCTTCCAGTTCGCCAAGCTGCGGGCCGCCCTGAAAGAAAATCTGATTAACGCTCGTCATACGTCCGCGCATTTCATCCGGCGTCTGCAATTGACGGATTGTATTGCGGATGATCGTGCTGACTGAATCTGCCGCGCCGGTAACGGACAAAGCGATCCATGCCAGGATGAAGGAAGTGGCCGCGCCAAAAAAGACTGTCGCCGCACCGAACACGACCACCGACATCAGAAAGAGCGGTCCCTGCTTCCGAAGTTCATGCACCTGGGAAATAATCACCGCGGCCAGCACCGCTCCAACCGATTGCGCCGCGGACAACCAACCATAGGCCACAACACCCACATGCAAAACATCGCGCGCCACAAAAGGCATCAGCGTATTGGCCGACGCAAAGAACGTGGCAATGAAATCCAAAATCATGGTCGAGAAAATGATCGGTTTGTTGACAATGAAATGAATCCCCTCGCGGATGGATTGCCAGGAAACGCCCTTTGATGTTTTATCAATTTTTTGTTGGACTCTCCCAATCATAATCAGCGCGATGATTACAGCCACATAAGAAATTCCATTGATGTAGTAAACGGCCTCCTGGCTGGTTGCCGCGATGAGGAGTCCGCTCAAGGCCGGGCCGATAACGGAACCCGCCTGGAATGCGATGGAGTTCAAGCTGAAAGCGTTTGCCAAATCCTCTGTTGGAACCAGATTCGGAATCAGGGCAGCGCGAGCCGGTCCATCAAACGCAACAACGACTGCTTGCAACGCAGTCAGCAAATAGATATACCAAATTGTGATGTGACCAAACTGCGTCAGCCATCCCAGAATCAATGCCAGAATCCCCATGACGGCTTGCGTGATAAAAATGATCGTGCGGCGATTATAAGAATCTGCCACCGCGCCGCTGATGAGCGAAAAGAAAATGACAGGCAGAATGCGCGCCAACCCAACGCCGCTGATGGCAATCGGCTGATCCGTCAACGTGCGAATATGCCAGAAGATGGCCCAAACTTGCATCTGCGTACCGGCAATCGAAATCAATTGGCCGAGCCAGAGGTAAAAGAAACGACGATGTCGCAAAGCAGGAGGAATGTGAAGCATTATTCTATTTTTATCCTTTGGTTGTGAGACAAATTATGCCAGAGTGATCAGGTCAAACTTTTCGCGCGTTCTTACGTTCCCCAATCGCGCAGGTACAGGAAATCATAACCGATTGTTCGATTACTCAACTTTGCAATCGGCGGCATCATCCGCTTGAATTGGCTGCGACGGATTCGCTCGATGACCTTATCCACAAAAGATTCCTGAAAGCCAACTTGGATGCAATCTTCGCGCGTGTATCTTCGATCCACCAATAAATATAAAAGCTTATCCACTTCTTCATATGTAAATCCAAGTTCGCCTTCGTCTGTTTGCCCGGCCCACAAATCTGCTGATGGTGCCTTATCAATGATCGGCTGTGAAATATTCATCGCGCGCGCCAACTGCCGGATTTGCGTTTTATACAAATCGCCAATCGGGTTGATCGCCGAAGCCATGTCGCCCCACATCGTTGTATAACCTAAAAGTATTTCGGTTTTATTGCTCGTTCCAACCGGCAAGCCTTTAAAGACTTCGGACTGGTCATACAAAACGATCATGCGCGCTCGAGCCATGATGTTTCCACGCCGCGCTTTGGACATTTCGGGATTGAGACGGAACAGCGGCTCGACCATATCTGTGATTTCAATCGTCTCGCTCTGGACCTTGAACTGGTCAACCATCAATTGAGCATGTTCCAGCGAATCGGGAGATGATGATTTATACGGTAGCCGCAATGCCAAAACATTTTTAGCGCCGATGGCTTCCACCGCCAACGCGCACGAAACAGCCGAATCCAACCCGCCGGAAAGATTGACAACTGCGCGCGTAAAGCCCACGCGTGTGATTTCGCTTTTGAGAAAGCCAGTGAGAATCTTGCGTGCCAGATCAGTATTGATCGTAAGGTCAATGTTCATTTCGACAAAATACGGCCAAGTTCTTTATGTACCAAATCCGCGCGTTCATCACGGACTAAAGGCAGACGCGCGCGCAAACGCCGGATTTGATTCAGGTCAAGCGTTGCCACGGTCAAAGCTTCTTCGAAATATGGTCCGTGAGCAAGCCGCTCCCCTTTCGGATCGAAGACCGTCGCGCCGCCCCAAAAAACAAGCCCATCTTCATAACCGACGCGGTTGCTATGCGCCACGTAGCTGGTAAATAGATTCGCGTATGACTGGTTGACATTCTCAACCCACCATGCCGATTCAAGTTTATCGTGCCTGTTCACTCCGCGTCCCGGTGAAGCGGATGAAAGCAACAATATATCCGCGCCGTCCATCCAAAGCAGATATGGCGGCGAGGCGTGCCAAAAATCTTCGCAAATCAACATGCCAACGCGGCCAAAGCGCGTGTCAAAGGCGCGGATCGAATCGCCGTGCGAGAAGAAACGCCCTTCATCAAATAAGGCATACGTCGGCAAATAGACTTTATGATGAACGTGGAGAACTTTTCCACCGGAGAGGTAGGCGGATGAAATGTAAAAGCGATGACGAGCATCCTCGTCAACGAATCCCGCCACAATGTCCAGGTTTTGACTCGCCTTGAGAAGCGGGCCGAAGACAGGATCATCATCCGTTGGACGATGAGCGACTGTCGCGACCAAGTCCTGCAAAACATATCCGGTTAAAGAAAGTTCGGGAAAAACGATTAGGTCAGCTTTCTGGGCTTTGGCTTGATTGATGTAGTCCAGATGCTTTTCGAGGTTGGATTGAACGTCCCCCAGTTTGGTTGCGATTTGAGCAAGGGCCAGTTTGAGCTGCATCGGCGTGAATCTTACCACGCTTAGCAAAATGCCTGACAGGTTCCAGATTTGTCAGGCTGAGGTCAATATGGTTGCCGCAACGCACGAGAGTCAGGTAAAATCTTCAAGAGAAAACAACTCATATCAGGTGACGGCTATGAAAACCTATCGCAAGGAACTCTGGTTCAATATTCCATCCCGCCGCGGATTTGTCAACATTACATCGCAGGTTGAAGAGGCGCTGCGTGAAAGCGAAGTCCGCGAGGGACTCGTTCTGGTGAATGCCATGCACATCACAGCTTCGGTCTTCATCAACGATAATGAACATGGCTTGCATCAGGATTACGAAAAATGGCTGGAGGTATTGGCGCCGCATGAACCGGTCAGTCAATATCGTCACAACGATACCGGCGAAGATAATGCCGATGCGCATCTCAAGCGCCAGGTCATGGGACGTGAAGTTGTCGTTGCTGTGACAAATGGCGAACTGGATTTCGGTCCGTGGGAACAGATCTTTTACGGCGAGTTCGATGGGCGAAGAAGAAAACGCGTGCTGGTTAAAATTATCGGTGAATAAGAATCATTGTATCCTTTGATATGCTTCCCGGCTTGTGGGATAAATTCCGAACCAACAGGAAGTGGCTTATGAAGCTTTTATCGTTCAAGTCAATATTCGGAGTGCCCGAAGGAAACGTGCAGACTCAACTGCTACGCAAAAGCCTCCTGAACAGGCTGATGGTCAGCACCTGCGCCATCGGGCTGTTACTTTATGGACTGGGACTGATTCCGGTATTCTCCAAAACGCTGGCAGAGTTTCCCGCTTTCTATACCATATTGTATATCTGGCTGCTTGTTATCACATTTTATCGTCGTATCCCATATTTGATTCGCACTGCTGGCTGGCTGTTCATCTTTTATGCGCTGGGTTTGATTAATCTTTTCCTGAACGGATTGAATGTTGACGCCGGATTGTTTTTCCTGAGTCTCGTCGCGATGGCTGCCTTACTTATTGGCTTGCAAGGCGGCGTGATCGCTTTTGGGGTAAGCGCCATTACCGTGCTGATAATGGGTTACTTCATCAACACCGGAAGATTCGAGCCGCTGTTGAGATTACCACAAACGGATCCGCTGGTCTGGATTATCGGTGGGGTGATCTTCCTCATCATGGGCGTGGTCCTGGTCGTCACTCTCACAACGTTGCTGCGCGGTCTGGAAGCGAACCTCGAAAATTCCATGCGATTGACAGATGAACTCGAACATTCCTTTAATAAGCTGAAAGAGAGTGAGGAGCGTTATCGCAATCTGGTGGAACTGTCCTCGGATTTGGTGGTGATGATTGGTCTGGATAAACGAATCATTTCGACAAATCAATCCGGCTCGAACCTGCTCGATTACGAATCAGCGGATGAACTGACAGGCAAGGATTTCTTATCGTTCATCGCTCCGAATGATCGTCCGCTCGTGGACGAGGCTTTTGCACAAGTCCTGAAAACCGGCTCGGTCCGGGACGTCGAGTGTACAGCGCTCCGACGAGATGGCTCTCCATTTTTTGCGGCGTTCAGTGCGTCATCCATTCTCGATTCGGCGGGGAAGCCGCTAGCGGTCATCAGTGTCGGCAAAGATATCACATTGCGGAAGCAGGCAGAATTATCCCTGTTGCTGGCAAAAGATCAATTGGAGGAAAGCGTTGCTCTTAGGACCACGGAACTCCGAAGCACAAATGAAAGATTGGATGAATTGGTGGAGCGCAGTCCGGCAGTAATTTACAGCGCCCGGCCCGCCGGGGAATATGACGTCACTACAATCACCGGGAACGTCATGAGCTTACTGGGCTATACCCCCGAACAATTCCACGATGACCCAAGCTTTTGGCCAAATCCCATCCATATGGAGGACGCGCCGTACGTCCTGCGTGAGATCGAACAAGTTGTCAATAAAGGAAGAGTGGCCTGCGAATATCGCTTCCTGCACCAAGATGGCAATTATCGTTGGATCCGTGATGAAAGGAAATTCGTGCAGGACGCAGATGGGAGTCCAATGGAATTGGTCGGCTCGTGGGTGGATGTCACCGAACGAAAACTCGCAGAGGAGGCCTATCGGGCGCTGGTCGAGCAAACGACGCTGGGATTGATCTTGTTTCAGGAAGGCAAAGTCTTGTTATGTAATCAGGCGTTTTCGGGGATGGTCGGCCTGACCATTGGCGAAATCCTTGCTTTCCCGCAGGGACTCATTCTCCAACACATTTTGCCTGAAGACCGGGGACATGCCAGGGAAATCATTGATCGCCTTTATGAAGGAAAAACTGACGCAATCCATTATGAGACCAAGTTCGCGAGAAATGATGGTCAAATACGCTGGCTGGAGATCAATGCAAGGCAGGTCGAATACGGATTAAAGCGCACGTTCCAGGGAGTGGTCATAGACAACACAGAAAGAAAGATGGCGGAGGATGCACTCCAACAGAGCGAGGCTCGTTATCGGACTTTGGCCGAGGCCGCGCACGACATGATCTTCATCCTCGACCGTGAAGACACGATTCGATATGTGAATACGTTCGCGGCCAGTCAGTTTAATTCCAAGCCGGATAAATTGGTGGGGAAATCTCGCGCACGACTCTTTGGCGCTGACGTAAGCGGACAGCAATCCCGCAGCCTCACTCGAGTCTTTGAAACAGGAGAGCCATTTTATGCGGAGACGAAAACCGGTTTCCCCGATCACAACTTGTGGTTGGGCACATGGTTGGTACCAATCAAGGATGAACAAGGCGCGGTGGTTTCAGTGATGGGCGTCTCCCGCGACATCAGCGAAGGGAAGCTGCTTGAGCAGTCGCTGGAGGAAGCAAAAGAATTGCTGGAACAACGCGTCGCCGCACGCACGGCTGAACTGGCCGCGGGTAATGCACAACTGCGAAAATTAACACAGGAAGTTGTGATGACCCAGGAAAAAGAAAGACAACGCGTCTCCCGCCAACTTCATGATGAAGCCGGTCAAGCACTGATCGGATTGCGATACAGCTTGAGCGCCCTCCTGGCTGACCTGCCAAGCGAACTGTTTTCGTATCGGGACCGGTTGATGGAAATGATCACGCTTGCGGACCGAATGACCGAGCGCATCCGGCATCTGGCGCACACTCTGCGTCCCCCGGTGCTGGACTTTGTTGGACTCAATCGCGGGCTGGAAGATTTCTGTCAGGAATTTTCCGAGGCGACCAATCTTCCAGTGAGTTACAGAGGCAGGGAACTGTCCGACGCATCGGAGGAAATCAGCATCAGCTTGTATCGTTTTGTCCAGGAAGCGCTTACAAATGTTCTCAAACACGCACAGGCAACACAAAGCAAAGTAGTGCTGGACTATAAAGACGAGGCAATTGTCTTGTATGTGGAGGACAATGGGAAAGGATTTACACCCAGTTCGGATACCAAAGGCATTGGCATCATCAGTATGCAAGAACGGCTTGATTTACTTGGCGGCAGGCTCGAAATAAAGTCGGAGCCGGGAAAAGGTGCGCGCGTAACGGCCTATGTCCCATGGCCCGGCAATCGCAACATTGCCAATGGGATGCAGCCTCCAATGGAATCTAATCAGTAAGATCGCCCATTTATAAATTCATCAACCGCCGGTCCTTCAACCGATTCAAGGTTTGATCTGCTGATATAAAAGGATAATTCTCGTCACCAACCACTTCACTCAAAGGACGCTTTCATGACTGACCCACGCATCGCAAAACTCGCCAAGGTAATGGTCCATTACTCACTCAGAATCAAACCTGATCAGAAGGTCTATGTCCAAACGCCGCCTGCGGCTCACGAACTCAACCTGGCTTTTTATGAAGAAGCCATCAAAGCCGGAGCGCACGTTACGTTTTCCATAGACGGGGCGTTTTATCCGGGCGCCCAGGAAATTTTCCTGAAATATGCAAACAACAAGCAATTGGATTTTGTTTCGCCTGTCCGTAAGCTGATGGCCGAAACCTATGATGCGCGTATGGTCATTGAGGCAGATACCAATACGCGCGAACTGGCAGGCGTTGATCCCAAACGGATCGCACGTTTGCGCAAGGCCAATGCACCGCTCTTTACCAAGATGATGGATCGCATCGAAAAGAAACAAATGAACTGGTGTCTCACAGTTTATCCTACGGACGCAATGGCGCAGGAAGCCAATATGAGCCTAAGTGATTATCGGGAATTCGTCTATGAAGCCGGTATGCTCAATGCTAAAGACCCCGTAGCGCTTTGGAAAGCTGAAGCCAGAAAACAACAGAAGCTTGTCAATTGGTTGAAGGGAAAGAACAAAGTCGCTTTGAAAGGCGATAACCTTGACCTGACGTTTTCCATCAGAGGACGCAAGTTCATTCCCTGTGCAGGCGACCAGAATTTCCCCGACGGCGAAATCTTCACAAGCCCTGTCGAAAACTCTGTCAACGGCTGGGTGCGATTTAGATATCCCGCCATCTTTGACGGACAGGAAATTGAAGATATGGGATACGACGATAAAATGTGA
>JAJYOH010000256.1 GCA_021796315.1 Chloroflexota bacterium | reverse complement strand
TTCCATGAAGAAGAGATCCATACGATTTGTAACGGAAAGCCGGTTTTACTTGAACAATAGGCCAAAATAGTGCGTAATGAAAGTGGCGGGACGGGGGTGCACTCATTTGCACAATATGGTTTCCCCCAAAAATAGATGACGAATGCCAATAACCTTGGTAAATGAAAATTGTGTCGGTTTAGAGCTCTTCATTTTAGAAATTTTCGAGATAACTGTTAGCGACAACTTAGGCGTAATTTCTTCGCTATCGAGATTTCTTAGCGACATATTCCAGATACCCGAGCTCAAAAAATAGCATACTTACGATTTGGAAGTCCTAACTCCAAATCGTGAGGAAATCATATGCAATCTACTCATCAAATCGGGATGGCAGACGGACCATACCCAATTCCCCTTCCCATTCCTGCCGGCAATGCCCCTATTGCAGAAACCCATCAGGATTCAGAAGCTGATCCAACTGAGACAGTTCTGTCCGATTTCGAGCAATATCTAAGCAGTTTAAACATCACACTTATAACCATCAAGTATTACTTGTCCATTCTGGTGCGCTTCCTGCAATGGTTTTCGCAAATATATAGCGAGAAATTGATCGTTGAAGGAATCACACCTTCGGTCGTAAAGAAATATAAAAAATCCATGTTGAATACTAAGAACATCAATCCAAACAGCATGAAAAAGCAGATGGCAGCGCTTTCCGCCATCATAAAGTGGGCAGGGCAAAGGAAACACATTCGAAGGGACCCCATCAAGTATGCCATGCTTTCTGAACCAATCCATCGTACTCACAAATGGCTTGACCCAGTGCAGCAAACCATTTTGACTGGGATCATTGAGAGCGATTTGAAATTCACAAGAACACGTTACCCGAGACGCTGGCTCACCCGACGACGGGATGCGGTTCTCGCGACGTTCCTGCTTCAGACCGGTCTGAGATTGATCGAGGTTATCAGACTGCAGGCCAGCGATATACAGATATCAAAGGATCAGGGCAATGTGTCAGTTCGATATGACCGGAATAATAGGAACCGTGTTGTACCGTTGAATAACGAGGCCCGCAGGGTTCTACAAAACTGGTACTTAGTTCGTCCGCAAAGCAGATTCCTTTGGACAACACAAAACAGGAACCATGATCAGCCTCTGAGCGGACGAGCCGTGCAACGCATCTTAAACAGATATGCAAAAGATGCGAAGATCGAAAATCTCACACCGGCTGTCTGCCGCCATACATTTGCCCGAAACCTGGTGGAAAACGAAGTCGGATTGGAGCATGTTGCCGCTTTGCTCGGACTCTCAAGCCTGGATGCGGTTCGATTTTACGCAGCGCCAAGTGAGAAGCAGTTGGAAGGAGCAACAGAAAAAGCGATCAAAGTTGAGATGGCATAATGCTGACCCAGCGGCTGCAAATTCAGGCTATTGCCGATCGACTGGCAGGTTTGTCAGTTCAGGCCAATGTTAGGGATTTCAGTTTTCCGTGGCAAGTGTGCTGGCAGGCCATTGAGACTTCCGAACCCGGGCAGGAACATGATGCCCTCTACAAAGCCATCTCCGGATTGCCGGAACAAAAGATGATCCTTGAGACCATCCTGGCCACCCGGCCTGGCTACCGGCCAAACATTCCATCGTTGGCAGATATCGCCACTGATCTGCAGCCGATCGAGTGGGTCTGGGAAGGCTGGATCCCGCGCGGTTTGATCACCGTTCTTGGAGCAGTACAAGGAGCTGGGAAGTCCTTTGTTGCAATGGATCTCGCATGGCGCATTATTCACGATCAGGGTTTCCCTAATGGATCGCCTATTCCACGTCCGGGAGCAAATATCATTTACGTGGATGCTGAGATGGTGCCGCAGATTCTCAACGAGCGCACACAACATTACAACCTGGACCAAAGCAAATTGTTCGTAATGCTGCCCGATCCTGGTGAAATGATCGATCTCGGGCTTGAGCGCTACCAGGATCGTTTGACTGAAATGACTGCCGTGCTGAATCCGGAATTAATCATCATTGATTCTCTCTCCTCTGCTCACACCGGAGGGCAGAATAACGTTGAAGACATTCGTTCACTGATGGGTTATTTGATCCGACTGGTCTCCTGGGCGAAATGCGGATTGGTACTGGTTCATCACATCCGCAAACCACTTGGCGGTGGACCGCGCATGATTAACTTTGACCCGGGAATGGAAGACTTGAGTGGCAGCGGCTACATCACACAACAATCACGTGTCGTGCTTGGATTGCGCGTGGTGCAAACCGGTTCAGAGCCAGATGCAAATGGACCGCGTGAATTAAAGATGCTCAAGACCAACCTGGGACCAATTCAAAAGTCGCTTGGTTTTACATTTGCAGCGATGGGGGCAGGAGGCGTCAAACTTAAATGGGATCTCAATGCGCCTCAACCCTATCGGGAACCCACCCGGCTGGATGAATGCAAAACGTGGCTTGAAGACCTCCTGAAAACGAACCCAGATGGAATCTGCCCGAAGGATGTCATCGCGGCGGGAAAGGAATTGGACTGGAGCGAATCCATGATATTTCGCGCGCGGCGTGATTTGAGATTGAACATCCAAAATACAGTCGGGCATCGTTCTCCAATCAATCGCTGGATATGGTCTGATAAATCAGGTGACGAAGAAAACCAGCAGGAGGAATAGCTCTTTCAATATTCATAAGACTGTCAGGACTTTCAAGAGTCTCGTGATTTCCATCTCTGCGCTTCAGATGCATTTCATGGGCTGATAAATGTGAATGTGTTGAAAGTCCTGACAGAGCTCATTACGAGGCATACCAATGTTCAATGTTGAAAAAATCCGTAATCAGACATCCCTAAAAGCGCTGGCAGAAGAAGCGGGGGCAGAGTTTATGGATAACCATCATTTATCCAGCCATTGTCCTTTGCCGCGCCATGCCGGGGATCGCAGCAGCCTGGCATTCACCATTTACGATCATGAACAATCGTGGAAATGCCATTCATCCTGTCCATCAGATGCTAATGGCGGAGACGTGATCTCATTTTATATGGCTTGGAAAAATGTGGATTTTATAACCGCCTGCACAGAACTGTCTGAACGAACCGCAAATCCGCTGGCGTTCCTTCCCAAGCAGGATCTTATTACCGATATATCAGCAGACTTTCCATCTGAACTATTTCCGCCTTCAGGAAAATGGCAGAGGCGCGCGGAATATTTCATCCAATGCTGGGAACAAAATTTATCAAATGACATTGGCAAAGGGGCACGGGAATATCTTGAAAAAGAACGCGGCTTAACGCGGAAAACCTGGCGCGCCTTTCGATTGGGTTACAACCCGTTTAATATGTATGACCATCCATCGCAATGGGACTTGGATGGAAAAAAGATATGGCTACCCAGAGGCATTGTGATCCCTGGGTTTTATCAGAAGAAACCGTGGTATATAAAGGTGCGACGGCCTTTGCCTGGGCACTCCCTGGAAAAATATATCGGCGCATGGACGGAAAAGGACGGATTGAAAAATATCAAATTTGGCGGACCAAGAGCAGGGCACTCAACCTTGTTTCGACTAGAAGTTTTGGATTACTCTCCAGTTTTGATTTTGACCGAAGGCGAATGGGACGCCATGTTAATCTGGGAATACTGCTCTGACATATGCGATGTTGGGACAATCGGCGGAGCATCCGCCAAATTCGACGCGCTCGATCTGGCTTTGCTAACCCGTTATCAAGCAATACTCGTGGTCTACGACAAAGACAAAGCAGGCGAAGAAGGCAGTAAATACATTGCCAGTCTTCAAGGAAAATTAAAGCGGTTCTCTTTAGTCGATGCCCCCGCCCACGATCTAACAGATTATTGGAAATCAGGCGGCGATCTCAGAGTATGGGCATATGGATATATATCAAAGGCTCTGGATGATGCTCACAATAAAGTTGGCGGGAACTGAGTCAAATCAAGGATGAATAGCCAAACATCCTTTATTCTTCCCCGCCCAGTTCTTCTGCAATTCCTTCAAACTGCGTCGGCGCAGACTTCAAATCTTCGACGATCTCAGTTGCCAGCACATCAGGATCGGGCAAATTAGCGGAGTCTTCCAGCGTCTCATCGCACAGCCAGAAGATATCAAGATTGACCTTGTCGCGCGCTGTCAATTCATCGTAGGTGAATGATCGCCAGCGGCCTCGGAATTCTTATCGGACCAGGTAGCTTTGCGTTTGTTGCGGTCATCGGGATTGTAGCAGGCGATGAATTCTTTTAGATCATCTTTCGAAAGCAGATTGGTCTTGAGCGTGAAATCCATATTGGTACGCAGATCGTAGATCCAGAGTTGCTTCGACCAGGGGGTTTCGGAGGCCGGTTTCCGGTCGAAGAAAAGAACGTTGGCTTTGACGCCCTGCGCGTAAAATAAACCGGTCGGCAATCTCAACAGCGTATGGACATCGCACTCGTGCAGGAGTTTCCTGCGCACGATTTCGCCCGCGCCGCCTTCGAACAAAACATTATCAGGCACAACGACTGCGGCCTTGCCGTTGATCTCCAGCAGGGTTTTGACGTGCTGGACAAAGTTCACAATTGTTTGTTGCTGGTGGAAGCCCAAAAATCATCGCGGACAATGGTGGTTGACTCGCGTTTGACGCAGGCTGTCTTTTTCTGTATAATTGGGTCGAATAAAACGGTTGGACCGTTTTACCCGCCGCCGACGACAAGGTAGCCAAGTGAGGCTGTCTTTCTCGTAAGAGAATAGTCGGGGGTGTTTTATTTAAGGCAGTCGCCATAAGTCAACAATCCTCGGGAAAACAAGCTGCAAAAGTTCACTTGAAATACCCATCGCGCCTGAACGTAGTGCGCCGGCAATCATATCAGCCACCTGCAAACCGTCCTCGTTCTTTGAGTCTGCGCCAATAATATTCTTAAACGGGCGGATTCGCCTCTCACGTTTATAGCGTTCGGTAAATTGCACGCGCAAGTCACGACAAAAGGCCGGCGTCGCACCATCGATGATCAATATATCATTGGATATGTCCAGTTCGCTCGCACGTAAAGTCAAGCCGACAATTAATTCAATCGTCAAATCCTGCGATGACAACCTTTTGAACAATAAGCCAATTTGTGCTTTATCCAGCACCACGACGCGCGCACGAAATGGGATCGTTAGTATTTCCTTGAAAAAGCGTTCCTTCTGCATTGGCGTAGTTTTGTGATATTTGAATTCGAAACCTGGCGATACATTGAACATTTTTCGCAAATTAAACAATGGCTGGAGAGGAGCGCGTTCAGGCAACTGCACCATTGCCATCACAAAATGACTGGATGAACTTGCCTGCCCTTCCAACCCTGCATCCCCAGATTCATCAACATAGAAATATTGTGTCATGTGATTAAACTCCCTATCTAACGAAAAGGAAAAACTGCCCTCAGCCATAACCCAAGGGCGGACAATTTGTCTACAGCCGCCAATTATCTACCGGGCTGGCCCGGCGATGCGCAGTGTCAATATCAATTTGGGCAATGCGCAGATAGTTCTTCACCATATCAAGCGAAGAATGTCCAAGCAAGGCCTGCAAAGTATAGGGGTCTCCCCCATTGCGCAAATACTGGATCGCAAACGTATGACGAAACCGATGAGGATGGACGCCTGATACGCCGGCACGTTTGCCAATAGAAACCAAAATTTTCAACAAGCGCGCACGATTGAGTTCATGCCCATCCATCGTGGCAATCAGCGGATCATTGGCACGCAGATCCTGTCGGGATGTCAGATAACGCCAGAGCGTTTGCCCTGTGCGCGGAGAAAATGGAATCGTACGTTCCTTTGAGCCTTTCCCCATTACACGCACCCGGCGATTATGATTGTCCATCCCGCCCATGCGAAGTCCACAAAGTTCTGAGGCACGCATTCCGGTATCGAGCAGAATCAACAGGAGCGCACGGTTGCGATCGGCGCTGTTTTTCATACGTTTGTCGATCACATCCCCTTGATCGTTCCTACCTACCACGGCTAGCATGGCACGCACTTCGATCAAAGTGAAGGGCACGATTTCACGTTCTTCCGGCTTGGGAGGTGTGACACTGTGAACAACGTGCTCATGAACAATATGTTCGCGCAAGGCCCAGGTCCAAAGCGACGAAAGACCAGTGTGATAATTGAGCAGGGTCTTATTGCTGACCTTGGTCTGCGTTGTGAAAAAGCCTTCAATGTGCTTGTGTGTGATCTCTTCAATAGGGATGTCATCGCCAACATAGGCCGTGAACTTCTTGAAAGTGTTGGCGTAATCGCGAATCGTGTGCACGCTAAGATGGCGTGCGCCGACGGCAAGCATGTAACCTTGCATGGCTTGTGAGAAGGTGATTTGGGACATGTGCGCCTCCAATTGCGCTAAATCTTGTTGTGATAATCACCTTTTTCGGATGATAATCACACGCTGTTTTTTTGCTCCAAACAGCCTTCCAAGATATGCGCCCTGATTACGCTTCAATTACCCTCATATTACACTAAACGTCCTCATGGATGACAGAAACTGTCGTCCATGAGGACGTTTTTGCTCTCTGTCGGGGCGCCGAGATTTGAACTCGGGACCTCACGGACCCGAACCGTGCGCTCTACCGGTCTGAGCCACGCCCCGCAAGCAGGTTGCATTATACCTGTGCGGTATACATTTGGCAAGCAAACGCATTGTCTGGGTGCGCTAAAAGTTTGTTGGTAACGGAGTCCGAAGTCTGGAGACTTCGCAGCAAAACCGGGAAATTTTGCAATCCGCTTACACACTTTGAGCGCTCCCCTCAGTACAAGCCTTGGTGTTTATCAGTGCAATTATGTTAAAATGCGCAGGATGACAAAAATCGTTTTCATGGGCTCACCCGATTTTGCGCTGCCGATTTTGCGGGCGCTTGCCGCAGGTTATGAAGTCCTCGGTGTGGTAACTCAACCCGACCGTCCGTCCGGGCGCGGGCGCGAACTCAAAGCGCCTCCGGTCAAATTGCTGGCGCGGGATTTGAGACTCCCGATCATCCAGCCGAAAAAATTGCGCGAGCCGGATGCCATGGAAGAACTGCGCCTCTGGCGCCCGGACCTGATCGTGGTCGCCGCTTTCGGGCAGATCCTGCGCCCGGACGTGCTGGCATTACCCGCACACGGATGTATCAACGTTCATGCCTCGCTTCTTCCACGCGGACGCGGCGCCGCGCCCATTCAGGCCTCGATTTTGGCAGGCGACTCCGAAACCGGCGTGACCATTATGCAAATGGATAAAGGTGTGGACACCGGTGCGGTGCTTTCACAACGCGCAATTCCAATTGAAGATGAAGATACCGGCGAAACACTGTTCAAAAAATTATCCGTGCTGGGTGCGGACTTGTTGATCGAAACTCTGCCGCGTTATTTATCAGGCGAATTAAAACCTCAATCGCAGGATGAAAGTCAGGCCACGTATGCGCCGATGTTGAAGAAAGAAGATGGTCTGCTCGATTTCACGCGTCCGGCTGAAGAGTTGGCCCGGCGCGTGCGTGCATTCGATCCATGGCCGAGCGCGTTCTTCGAGTGGAATGGCGGGATGCTGAAAGTCCATCGGGCGCACGCGCAGACGGGAAATGAGTCGGCGGGAAAGAGGTTGGTTTACCGGGGGCAGGCCGCTGTCGGAACAGGAAGCGGGATTCTTGTCCTCGACGAAGTGCAGCCGCCGGGAAAAAAATCCATGAGCGGCAAGGCTTTTCTATCCGGCGCGCACGGCTGGGCGCTGGTCGAGTAGCGAAACGTATCGAGGCGCTGGTCGAGTAGCGAAACGTATCGAGGCGCTGGTCGAGTGCGAAGCGTATCGAGGCGCTGGTCGAGTGCGAAGCGTATCGAGACCAATGGGGTTTTTAATTTCAAATCAAATCTTCAGGAGGATGAAATGTTTAACTTCAAAGTGTTCGTCGCCGAATTCATCGGCACCTTCGCGCTGACGTTCATCGGCGCATCTGCCGGGATGGCTAACGCAGGACTGGTCGGCGTGGCGCTGGCGCACGGATTTGTGCTGGCAGTTTTTGTCTATATCTACGGCAATGTCTCTGGCACGCACGTCAACCCGGCTGTGACGTTTGGTCTGGCTTTGAACGGAACAGTCAAATGGGGCGAGGCGGTTGTTTATTGGGTCGCCCAATTTTTAGGCGCGATCCTGGCCGCCTGCCAA
>JAJYOH010000255.1 GCA_021796315.1 Chloroflexota bacterium | reverse complement strand
TAATTGCGCCGCACTTTTTATTTACAACCAGTTTTTCCTTTTTGCGTAGATTGAATTTAGATGAATACCATCAATCGAAATCTATTCATCAAGGAGAATGCAATGTCAAAAACCCATAAGTTCTTCAGTGTGTTCGTTCTGTTCATCCTGCTGACGCTGACCTTCGCCACCCCCGTCCATGCTTTCGACGGGCGTTCAGGCGATAAGGTAATCGTCAACGCAGGCGATGTCATCAACGACGATCTGTATGTCGGTGCAAACCAACTGGTCATGGACGGCACGGTCAATGGCGATGTGCTGGCGGGCGGCCAGATGATTACCATCAACGGCATAGTCAACGGCGATGTAATGGCGGCGGGGCAAACAGTGGTTATCAATGGCACCGTCACAGGCAGTGTCCGCACCGCCGGGGCAGTGCTTTTCTTCGGTGAAAAAGCTAGGATCGGCGGGGACATTGTCGCTGCGGGATACAGCCTGGAGGTCCGCGAAGGAAGCGTGACAAGTCGCGATGTCCTCTTCGGCGGCGGGCAAATCCTGTTAGCGGGCAATGTCACGCGCAATGTGACCGTCGGAACTGGTGCACTTGAAATTAGCGGGAACATCGGCGGCAATGTCAAAGCTGAAGTGGGAGATGCCAATCAAGGCCAGACCGGACCGCCTCCCAGCACATTTATCGGGCAATCCACTGTGCCGATTCCGCTGGTTGCGCCGGGCTTGACCATTGATCCGTCTGCAAAGATCGCGGGCAACCTTGAATATACACAAACCAGAGATCTAACTTTCCCTGGTGGTGTAGTGGCAGGAAAGGTTACGCGCATCATACCGCCCGCTGAACAATCTCAACCTGTGGCGCAGGAAACCGCCGGTCAAAAAGCAGGCACATGGGCGCTCAATCTGATCCGCTCACTGGTCACGCTCATATTGATCGGACTGCTTTTGTTCTGGTTGTTCCCGGTCATGTTCAAATCGTTGAGCGAGAAACTGCAAAGCAAACCCTGGCCAAGCCTGGGTTGGGGCGTGATTGCCTACGCGGCTTTCTTCTTTGCAGTGCTGCTGATTTTGTTTGTCATGATCCTGGGCGCAATTATCTTTGGCGTGCTAACCCTGGGCAGTTTAAGCGGAACAATCATCTGGCTTGGGATTCTGACGTTGTTCGCTTTCATCGTCGGCTTCGTGCTGGTCACTTCGTTTGTGGCGAAGATCGTCTTCGGTGCAAC
Source organism: Chloroflexota bacterium (assembly GCA_021796315.1). Next base: position 6,948 of record JAJYOH010000255.1, on the reverse strand, counting down.
CATTGGCAAATGGATCTTGATGCGCACCAACTCACCGCTGGCTGAACACAAATTCTGGCCCATGATCATCGGTATAACCGTCACCCTGGTTGCGATCGCGGTGCTTTCGTTCCCGCTCATTCCCACTGGTTTCCTTGGCAGATTGCTGAGCTTCGCGGTCGTACTTTTTGGTCTGGGTGCGATGTGGTTAAGGGGACGTGAAGCGCTGGTAAAGAAACCAGTTATTTCATAGATCAAAATTAACCAAGACAGCCGAGGATATTGCCTCGGCTGTTTTGGTTAATCGGCTGTGTTTACGGGCAATCCTTTAGATAGAGGATCTGTTTGGAAATTATTCCACTGCGTCCAGCAACATTGGTATCTTTGGAAATACCTACGAACTCGTAATCAAACCAGGCCTTGGCGCTCGCCCTTAGATCCGGGCTTAGTTGTTGAAGCGTATTAATGTTGATCGTGTAATTTCCGTTTTTATCACTGGTCATCTTGCCCACGTTTTTCCACGGGCTAATAGTGATTGGCTGGGTCGTCAGATCTTCCATGCGATAATAAAAATCCACCTCGACAACGTAAAGGTTGGAGGTCGAAACGCCGAATGTAATGTCCTGTGGCAGGCAGCGTAGGTTAAAGTAACTGCCCGAACGGGTCATGTTCGTAAACAAGTTTCCTCCAGCATCCGCCGGCAAAGTGGCGGTCGCAGTTGCCCCAGAACTACTCGACCCTGCCGGCGGATTCGCCATCGCTCCGGTCGTGGGAGCCAGCGTTGGCGTTTGAGTGGGAACTTCCAATGTTGCAATCGGCGCGGGCGGATTGGTCGGCGCAGCGGTGGCCTGAATGATTTGAGTTTGAACGACCGGAACCAAAACAGTCGCGACCAAAACAACCGGCGTGGGGGGAATTGCGGCAGTAGGCTGGACAGCTGGCGCGACCGGGGCGCAGCTTGCCAAGACTAACGCCAACACCAGAAACAAAATCTTTTTCATTACGTGCCTCCTTGACACAGCAAATGTATCCTAGTTGTGAAAGGATTATACAGTTCTAAAATTAATCATATTTACGCCTTGCATTTTTGATAGTTTTTATCAAGTATAATGCCGCCTATGCTGACTCCAAGCGAAATCCAAGCCCGCCTCGAGCGGATTCTCTTAAAAGTGGAAAAACCCGGGCGCTACGTAGGCGGCGAACTCAACATCACTGTCAAGGATTGGGACAAAATCCGCACCAAAGTCGCGTTTATTTTTCCCGATATTTACGATATCGGTGTTTCCAATGTTGGGCTGAAAATTTTATACGATGAGGTCAATCACCGAGATGATGCGTTGGCGGAACGCACCTACGCACCGTGGACCGACATGGAGTCCCGGATGCGCGAACACGGGATTCCGTTATATACGCTCGAATCAAAACGACCCGTGGTCGGATTCGACCTGATCGGTTTTTCCCTGCCCTATGAAACGCTCTACACCAACACGCTCAACATCCTCGACCTGGCTGGGATTCCGGTCCGCAGCAAAGACCGCACTGGTGAGCATCCCATCATTATCGCAGGCGGACACGCCGCCACCAACCCCGAGCCGATGCATGCTTTCATTGATGCTTTTGTCATCGGCGAAGGCGAGGAAGTCATTCACGAAATCATCAATGCCATTCAAGCCAACAAGACCCGTGACGAGAAATTAATCGCGCTGGCAAAAATCCCCGGCGTGTATGTGCCAAAATTCTACGAGCCTCATTATCTGGATGATGGCACGGTCTCGCTTGTTGAGACGCTCATCGCAGGCATCGCCAACCCAATTGTTAAACGCATCGCGGCGCACCTGCCTCCCCCACCGACAAACTTCATCGTGCCAAACATCGAAACGGTACACAACCGCGTATCGGTGGAAATTATGCGCGGATGCACGCGCGGGTGTAGATTCTGCCAGGCGGGCATGATCACGCGCCCGGTCCGCGAACGAAGCGTGGACCAAATCGTTGACGCCGCAGAAGCCGCCGTCAACGCAACCGGCTTCGAAGAGTTGGCCTTGCTCTCGTTGTCGTCATCTGACTTCAGTTATGTCGTTGAGCTGGTCAATAAAGTCAGCGAAAGATTCAAGGGACGCAAGCTGACCGTCTCGCTTCCCTCCTTGCGCATCGAATCAGTGTCGGTGGATTTGATAGATAAACTGCGCGAACATTATTCGGGCGGGTTCACGCTCGCCCCTGAAGCTGCCACCGAACGGATGCGTCGCATCATCAACAAATTTATTCCCAACGAAGAAATCATTAACACCACACGCGAAATCTATCGCCGCGGCTGGACGACCATCAAGTTGTATTTCATGATCGGTCATCCGTCGGAAACATTGGAAGATGTGCAAGCCATCGCTGATTTGTGCAAGCGCGTCATTGCCGAAGGACGCAAAGTGGCGGGCATGAAGGTCAAGCTCAATGCGGGCGTGAGCACGTTCGTGCCCAAACCACAGACGCCGTTCCAATGGGTTTCTGTCGACACGCGCGAAAATATCATTGCCAAACAAAATTTGTTGCACCGCGAACTGCGCGATCGCAACATCAAATTAAGTTGGACGGAACCAGACGACAGTCTGCTCGAAGCCTGGTTGACACGCGGCGACAGACGTATGGCTGAAGTTATTTACACGGCCTGGAAAAATGGCGCAAAGTTTGATGCCTGGAATGACCACAACAAATATGGAATCTGGGAAGCGGCTTTTTCGGAGCACGATCTCGACATCGCGTTTTACACTTATCGCCAGCGCCGCACCGACGAAGTTTTTCCCTGGGATCACATCACCACCGCTGTGCGAAAGAATTTCCTGTTCCAAGATTTCCGGCAATCGCTTGAGGGCAAGATCCGCGTGGACTGCCGCTTGAATTGTTTTGCGTGCGGCATTTTGCCGACCTTTGCAAATATCCGCCGCGAAAATCCGGGTGAAGTTTGGAAATGTCCGGATGTGAAAAGCCCCGTCAGTAAACAGTTATCAGTGGACAGTCATCAGTTGTCAGTAGTTGGTGATTAATGAGAATCAGGATCACGTTCGCGAAGACGGGCGCGTTGCGCTACATCGGACATCTCGACTTGAACACGATCTGGGAACGCGGCACGCGTCGCGCCGGACTTCCGCTGGCGTACTCGCAAGGATTTCATCCTCAGCCCAAGATTCATATCGCCGCCGCCCTGCCTTTGGGTTTTTCCTCGCGCTGTGAAGTGCTCGACATGCGCCTGAACGAAGAAATGGATCTGACCGAATTGCCGAAACGTCTGCAAGCGGCCATGCCATCGGGCATCGGGATCTTGAAGGTGGAAAACGTGGACGAACGCGCGCCCGCAGTCCAGACGCAGGTGCTGTCAGCCGAGTATGAGGCCACTTTGACGGAAGCCGTTGACGAACCCGAATTGAAGCGCAAGATCGAAGAATTGCTGACAAGCACATCCATTCCGCGCGAACGTCGCGGCAAAAAATACGACCTGCGTCCATTGATCGAAGAACTCTCCCTCATCCCATCCCCTCTCCCTGCTCCCTTCGGGAGTGCTTCGCGAGGAGAGGGGCAAGAGGTGAGGGTATTTATGCGGCTTTCAGCGCGCGAAGGTGCGACAGGACGTCCTGATGAAGTTTTGGACGCGCTGGAAATTTCCTCGGATAGCACACAGACTGAAAGAACCCGCTTGCTTTTTCAATAATAATCAGTACAATAATTTCTGGGCGACCAGCGCGGTCGCTAAACTTTCTGCGGAGGAGAATCATGGCCCTTATCGTTTCGTTGTTTTTTGCGTTCGTGCCTGCTTTTCTGATGGCAATGTTCGTGTACTGGCTGGATCGTTATGAAAAAGAACCACTGGCGTTGTTGGGCGGAGCATTCTTTTGGGGCGCAGTAGTTGCGGCAGGCGGCGCATTCGTGATCAATACCATCTTTGGTTACAGCATTTATGCGCTGACGGGTTCCGGCGATGTGGCTGACCAAGCCACAGCTTCACTGGTCGCGCCTTTTGTGGAAGAGGGACTCAAAGGGTTGGCGGTGTTGATAATTTTCCTTTTCTTCCGCAAAGAATTTGATTCGATCCTGGATGGAGTTATCTATGCCGGAATAGTGGCATTGGGCTTCGCAGCGACAGAAAATATTTTATACATTTACGGTCATGGGTTTCAGGAAGGCGGCTGGAACGGATTATGGCAGTTGGTTTTCGTCCGCGTAATTGTCGTTCCCTGGCAACATCCATTTTATACAGCCTTCACAGGGATCGGCCTGGCAGTGGCGCGCTTGAACAGGAATGTGCTGGTCAAAATTATCGCGGTTCCGACCGGCTATTTTACGGCGGTTTTTCTGCACGCTTTCCACAACAGCTTCGGAAGTTTCGTGGGCGGAGTGACGGGCTTTGCGCTGGGAAGCCTGCTGGATTGGTCGGGCTGGTTTTTCATGGCGCTCTTTATCTTCATCATGATCGGACGCGAACGCGCCATCATGCAAAAACAATTGCAGGAGGAAGTCGCTTCGGGCCTGATCTCACAGGCACAATTCCGAAAGGCGTTATCACCGATGACGATGAGCACAGCCCTTTTCACAGGCGGCCCATCGGCAGCGCGTTTCTTCCGCACTTGTGGCGAATTGGCGTTCAAGAAGGAAGAATATTCCAAACTCGGTGATGAAGGCGGCAATCTGGCGATCGTTCAAAAACTGCGAACTGAATTGGCCGCACTAGCTCCGCAAGTAAAAGCGTAAACACAAACTTCGGTAGTCTCGCACCAAAAGGCTTGCATCGCGAAGACTTCCGAAGTTTTTTATTATCATGATAAAATTCGTGCGCGTGCCCCCGTAGCTCAGTGGATAGAGCGTCGGCCTCCGGAGCCGAAAGCCGCAGTTCGAGCCTGCGCGGGGGCGCCTGATCCAACACCGCCGAAAGGCGGTTTTTGTTATCTCGAATTAAAAGGCGCGACCCACTTCCAAGCGCTGGATTACAATTATCGCGTGCATAAAACTATTTTCTTCATCGCAGTGTTCGCTCTGCTTACATCCGGTTGCGGACTTAACATGACGTTGCCGGACGCGGCCACGCCGACGATTTTCATCATCACCTCCACCTTGCCGCCGACCACGCCTCCTCCCCCGACCCAAACAGCTCAGCCTCCGACAGCCGCTCCCACGCCCGCGCCAATCGAGGGGACAACATCCACCAGAGTCAATGTACGCGGCGAGCCATCCACGGCGGGCGCGACTTTAGGAATGATCAATCCCTCTGCAAAAGTTCAGATCATCGGAAAAGATCCAAGCGGGAATTGGTATCAAATCATCTTCGCACAAGCATCCGATGGAAAGGGCTGGGTCACGGCGCAGTATGTGGAGGTCAAGAACAATGACGCGGTTCCGGTCATTGGGGCCGCGCCCGCTCCAACGTCCGCTAATGAAAGCGGATCTTCATCCGGACCAAGCGGTGTGGTCATTCAACAGGTCAACATCCGCAGCGGGCCAGGCACGGACTTCAATGCGCTCGGCACGTTGAACCCAAAAGATGTTGTCACGCTGATCGGCAAGGATGCCAATGGCATTTGGCTGCAGATTGTTTTCGCAAATGGGCCGGATGGAAAAGGCTGGGTCACTGCGGCGTATGTGCAAGCCAGCGGCACGGAAAATTTGCCGATCATCGGTGGAGGCGGCGATGTGATTAGCACAGGCACGCCGACAGTTATCCTACCGACGATTACGCCCACGCTGGTCGCCGCATTACAGGATAATGATTCGCAACAAGCGCCTGCCGTGAACATCACCTTCTCGCCAACAGGCACACGATCTATGATTTATTCGAGCGATGTATCCGCGCCGAGTGGCGACGCAGAAGATTGGATTCGGTTCACTCCGTACAATACGAGCATTTCTGCCAGCTTGATTTGCGCGGGCAATGGCACGTTAAGTGTGGAACTCTGGCAAAACAACGCGCCGCTGCAAAACTGGGGAGAGTTATCATGCGGCGAACGTAAAGTATTGAACGTGAACGCCGGACAAAGTTATCTCGTGCGGCTGACGACTCACTCTGTCAGTGGTGGGCTGGAGTACACGCATTACACTTTGGAACTGAGTGCAACGCCATAAATTTTTCATAAAGCGGTGAACCCGGGCTCTGCGAAAATATTGTATCCGGCAGACAGGATAGCCGACTCCTGTACTTGGCTGTCCTGCACAGCCTTGTGGGAACGACTATTGAAATTCTATAAGATGCGTTTGTTTTCCAGGATAATAAGCCAATGATCTTTGCCAGTTTTTGGACAGGCTTAAATTTTTGGTCGCCTTTTTATTTGTACCGAACTTGTGGAGAATTGTACAAAATCAAATTTTATGGTAGATTTACTCTCAAATCCAGTAAGGCGAGGGTGTACTATGAAGGTAGATAAGATCCCCGATATTATCATCGGTCGTCTTCCTGTTTATTTACGCGCAATGCAACGCATGGCTGAAAACGGGAAGCAAACCACCTCATCGAAGGAATTGGGCGAACATGTCGGAATCTCTGCTGCGCAAATTCGCAAGGATATTTCCCAATTCGGCGAATTTGGCAAACAGGGAACCGGCTATTCGATTTCATTCCTGATCGATAAATTGAGAGAGATCCTGAATGTCAACCGTATGTGGGATGTTGTCATCGTCGGCGCAGGCGACATGGGGCATGCCCTGGCCCGCTATCAGGGATTCACCAACCGCGGCTTTCGCGTCGCCATAATTTTCGACAACGATCCGGCCAAGGTTGGACAGAAAGTCGGCGATTTTATCATTGAAGATACAGCCAAATTGGTGGAGCGCATTCACTCAGCAAGAATCAAAATGGCGATGATCACAGTCCCGGCTTCGATGGCACAGGCTGTGGCCGATAAACTGGTGCAGGCGGGAATAAGAGCCATCCTCAACTATGCACCGATTAGCCTCAACGTGCCGGACAATGTTCGCGTTCAATATATTGATCCA
>JAJYOH010000012.1 GCA_021796315.1 Chloroflexota bacterium | reverse complement strand
CGCGAGTATCTCGGCAAATATCTTTTCAGTGGCGATGACGCATATAAAAAAGTCGAAGTGCTGTCCGGCGGCGAGCGCGGACGTTTGGCGTTGGCCAAGCTGGCTTTGCAGGATACAAATCTTTTACTGCTCGACGAGCCGACCAATCATCTTGACATTCCCTCGCAGGAAGTTTTGGAAGCTGTGCTGGATGATTATGCCGGGACGATTTTGCTCGTCACTCACGACCGTTATTTGATTGACGCGCTTGGCACTCAGATCTGGGAAGTGGACCCGGATGAGTCGCGCATGATCGCCTTCAAGGGCACGTATTCACAGATGCGGGATGAAAGAGAGAAGGAAGCGGCGAGGCTTGAAGGACTCCGAAGTCTCCAGACTTCGGAGTCTGGTGCAAAACCCCGACGTCGGGAGACGTCGGACTCCGCAAAGGAAGAACGAAGAAAGATGGCGCAATTGCAGCAATTGGAAAATAAGATCGCCGCTCTCGAAACACAACTGGCCGAACTCGGCGCGCAATTGGAAAACCCGCCTGCGGACGCAGCCGAGGTCACGCGACTGGGGAAGGAATACGAGTCCACGCAACGAGAGATGGATGAGAGGCTGGCGGAGTGGGAAGTGTTGCAGGGATAGTTATTCCATAAATCGTATATTTGATGCGAATGCCTGTCGACCTCTGGGTTCTTCAAGAACTTAGATGTCTTTCATTTCCATCATACATCCCTCAAAATAACGTCAAATAGGTTGATTAAACTGTTCACCAGAATTTTGAAACCAATGCTATACTTTTACCATCAAATAAAAAGGAGAGTTTGGGATGGACAAATATTTGCTCCCTGAGGATGATGGATTACCTGCAAGAGAATCTGGCGAGTGGGTCAAAGAAAAGCTATTTTACGTTCAAAGGTATATTGATACATTTGAAATTGCAATGCGAAACAAATCTTGGCGAAAAAGGATTTATATCGATCTGTTTTCTGGACCAGGAAAATGTATTGTTCGAGGAACAAACGAATTCTTATTAGGCTCTCCTTTATTAGCCCTTAAAACTCAATACCCGTTTACCGACTACTATTTTGGTGATTTGGAAAAACAAAATATTGATTATTTACAGGAACGAACTAAAGGGTCGAATATTTCTCAAAGTCATATTCATCCTTTGGTTGGTGACGCAAACCAAAAAGTAAAAGAAGTAGTCAACGATATAGAACATAGCGACAAAGTTTTTATTAAAGGTGTTGGTTCATGTCTAAATTTGGCAGTTCTTGACCCAGAGGGACTTGAGCTAGAGTGGTCTACTGTCGAAGCTTTGGGAAAAATGAAGACAATGGATTTAATCATACATTACTCTCAGAATGGTTTAACTCGAAATCTCGATAAATATTTAAGTGCAAACGAAGATACGGTTATTGACAGATTCTTCGGTGATAGAGAGTGGCGAAATATTTATAAGGATGCTTCTACCAAGAGAGAAACCGTTGGAATTCATCGAATGCTTATTGACCATTACAAAGCCAAATTAGGCAAAATCGGATATGTTGTAATCAATGATCATCAACAAACTGTTAGAGAACCTTTGATTCGAAACACAGAAAAGAATGCTCCGCTTTATAGGCTCATTTTTGCTAGCAAGCACCCACTGGGTAATAAAATCTGGAATGAAGTTACAAAGAAGAACTATTATGGCCAGCAAAATTTATTGTAAGCACAGAACAACCGTGCTATCATTGAAATGTATTTACTGGTAATTTTTCAAGGAGAAAAAATGGCTGAACATTCAGGGATCGAGTGGACAGAATCTACTTGGAATCCTTTAACCGGCTGCACAAAGATCAGCCCTGGCTGTAAACATTGTTATGCCGAACGTATGGCAAAACGTTTGCAGGCCATGGGACAAGCCAATTACCGCAACGGCTTCAAACTCACTCTGCATGAAAACGCCATGGAAAAGCCGCTTGAATGGAAAAAACCGCAGACGATTTTCGTCAACTCCATGAGCGATCTGTTCCACAAGGATGTGCCAGTTGAGTTTGTGTTAGAAATCTTTGATGTTATGCATCGTGCTCATTGGCATACTTTCCAAGTGTTGACCAAACGTGCCGAGCGATTGGAAGAACTGAGCCCGAAGATTGATTGGCCTGAAAATGTGTGGATGGGTGTCAGTGTCGAGAATCAAGATTACACCTTTCGTATTGACCATTTACGGAGAACAGGCGCGAAGACAAAATTTCTTTCGCTTGAACCTTTGCTTGGGCCATTGCCGAAATTGAAACTCAAGGGCATTGACTGGGCGATTGTCGGGGGAGAATCTGGTCCCGGCGCGCGCCCACTTGACCCAACATGGGTAACAGACATTCGAGATCAATGTTTGAAAGCCAATGTCCCGTTTTTCTTCAAACAATGGGGTGGCGTACAAAAGAAAAAAGCCGGACGCACTCTCGAAGGTCGAACTTGGGATGAAATGCCAGCAGGCATAAATTTCGCAGGTGTATAAGAAAAAAGCCGCAGGTTTTGTGCTTGTAGTTTTGTTTTGTGTCATTTGTGGCGGCTCCGTAAGATTTCCGAGTTCTTCAAGAACTCGGAAGTCTTTTATAAGATAGGGGATGAGTCCGAAATCTCTGCTTAGCTTTTCAAAAACCAATAAGGAAACCATCTTTCAAGCCAATCAAATCCAAATTTCAGCCTTGAAAACTAAAATATCTCGGCAAGAAAATTAAATATCTTGCCGAGAAAAATAATTATCTCGTCTAAAAAATCTTTTTTCTCGGCGAGATTTTGGTAGAATCAACCATCAAATCGACATTTCATTGGCTCAAGGGGGAAACATGGCTAAGAGAATCACGGCTGTCCGCAAGTATCGTCCGGAGATCAAGCTGGAACCGACAAGGCAAACGCCGCAGGTGGTGGAAGATATCGCAATGCGTACCGGATTGAACACAGGCGAGATCCTTTTCGTGGTCTATGAATTACGCGATGCAATTTTGATGGCGCATCGCAACGGGCAGCCGGTCAAGGTCGAGGGGTTGGGAACGTTCACGCCCACCATCCGCATGGACGGCAGTCTGGATATTCTTTTCCGTCCCGAACCGTCCATGCTGCGCCAGTTGAATGACTCCACAAAGTTTTATGCGACAATCCTGAACAAGGCCAACATTGGGAAAACAACTGATGATTTTGTCGCCAAGTGGAATAAGGAACAGCCTGGCAATCTTGTGGAAGATTAAGGCTTGATGGGTTTTGCGATTCTGTCTTTAATGTCTACGATTTCAGAAGTGCTACACTGATTTCATAACTACATCATTCGATTTCCTGGTAATCAACGATCAATAAATAAGCCCTGTGGGAGGGACGCATGTCCTGGCAGAATCAACTTCGCGGCGACTCTGTTTCGTGGCTGCTTGAATCTGAAAATCCTGGTGTCCGTTATCTGGCGTTGCGTGATTTGCTGGAACTTCCCGCCGACGATGCAAGGATGAAGTCCGCGCGCAAGAAGGCGCACAAAGAGGGGCCAATTGCAGAAGTCCTTTCCCACATGGAACAAGCCGGATATTGGGTCAAGCCGGGGCCGGGATATACCCAAAAATATAGATCGACTGTTTGGTCGATCATCATGCTTGGTCAACTTGGCGCGTTAGCCAATGAAGATAAACGGATCAATCAGGGCTGTAAATATTTGGTGGATCAGATGACTGAAGGCGGTCAATTCACCACAACTACATCCGGCGCACCCTCCGGGACAGTGGATTGCCTGCAGGGGAATCTTTGCTGGTCGCTGATGGAATTGGGCTACGATGATCCGCGCTTGAAAAAAGCCTACGAGTGGATGGCGCGCACGGTCACGGGTGTGGGCATCGCGCCGCTGGAAGATAAGGATGCGCCTGTCCGCTATTATGCGTACAAGTGCGGACCAAACTTCGCTTGCGGTGTGAATAATAGTTTGTCTTGTGCGTGGGGTGCGGTCAAGGTGATGCTGGCTTTCGGCAAATGGCCTGTTGCGAGGAGAACGCCGCTGATTCGGAAGGCCATCAAACAAGGTGCGGATTTCTTCTTCGGTATCGATCCGGCCACGGCAAAATATCCAACAAGGATCAAGAATGGAAAACCAAGCCGCGACTGGTGGAAGTTTGGATTCCCTGTGTTCTATATTACTGACCTGCTGCAGCTGGCTGAATCTCTCGTGAACCTGGGTTACGGAAATGATCCGCGGCTGGCGAACACGCTGAACATCATCCGCGAAAAACAAAACGATCGCGGCCAGTGGCCGTTGGAATTTGATTATGCCGGAAAAACATGGGTGGATTTCGGCGCAAAGAAACAACCGAATAAATGGGTCACGCTTCGGGCGTTGAAAGTTTTAAAAGCAGTTGCCTAAGATTCAAGTTTGAATTCTTTTGTGTCTTTATGGTTGATTAAATATTTAATGGAAAACAAAACGCCGGGGATAAAGATTACAGTTTGCGGCACGAGGAATAAGCGTGTCTCGCCCGCGATGCTGAGCACAAAATGAATCGCGAACCAGGCCGGGATCATGATCAAAAAGAAATATTGCCACAAGCGCGGCCACTCAAAGATGAACAACAAACCAATGACGGGGATAAGTCCCAGCGTGAAAAAGAGTTGAGTCCATGTAAAGGCGCGGGTCACGTTATAGATCAGCATAGGGAGACCAGGCGCCACTTCGTAGGGAATGTAAAGCGGGCGACCCGGATAGAGAACATGTAACCCGATGAATACGGCTGCGAAGGCCAAACCGGAAAATAGAAATGGCAGGAGTTTTTTGAAGAGGGGAAGTTCTTCATTGACCAAAGCCGCCAGCGCCAGAAATGGGATCAGGCCGCTGGTCTCACGGTTGAGAGCCGCGAAGATGGTCACGAGGACGAGCCAATAATATTTTCGGTTGAGGATCAATAGAACAGCGAGTAGATAAAAGATCAGGTCGAAATAAGTGTTGAACGAAAGGTCGTTATCGTAAAAAGCATTTTTCATACTGCTGGCAAGCAGAAGCATTCCCAACAGGGCAAATACATTCGAGCCTGAAACTTTTTTGAAAAGAGCAAAGGCCAATAAAAAGACGGCGATGTTTTGCAGAAGGCGCAGGGATATAAAGCCAAAACTGATCGCATCCTGAACTTTCAAAAGCTGAAAGAAGCGGACGAATCCTTCCGCCACATATTCCGATAAAACCCGATATTGCCAGGGATTGGGAGCTTGTCCATTGAGGATGGCCTCGTGTCTGGATAATTGCGTCCCGTGAATGTAGCTATCCGCTCCGCCGTTGAGACTGTCCAGTTGAAGTTTGACGGTTAGGACCGCAAGGATGATCGCAAGCAGAACAAGTAAAACTTTTGAGCTTCCTGCGCGTTCCAGCCATTTTATAAAATTGAATTTCCCATTGAGCAAAGCTGTCAGTACGAATAATAGCCAGACAATAAAAATATAGATTGATAGATTCAACAAGACGCCGACGCCCCACGGTGTGTTGAATTTTTTTGCCATGATGATTTGCTTCGACGCATCGGGAGATAGTTCGAAAACGCTGCGGGACTGGTCCCAGTAAATTGTCACGGAGCCAGTTGCGGCCGGGGCTTGAAGCGTCAACAGCATGGACGCCGATGCCGTGCCGACCCATTGCAGCGAAGCGCTCATTCCGGGGTCGAGACTGAATGTGTCTGCGCTCGATGTCCATATCCCGACCACCCTGAAGGAGCGCGCATCCAAAACATCCTTGTCGATTTGTAAACGGATATCGGATTTTGAAAAATCAAGCGCGCGCGAATCAGTGTGGACATCGTATTGCACGGCCACATCCGTCCATGGGCGCAGGAGCGGATTGATCGGATAAGTGGGCATTGCATAAAACAACGGCAGAAACAAAAGCGGCAGAAGAAAGCAAAGACTGACGACATAAGGTTTGTGAACCAGAATGTTCGTCAGTCCATCTTTTAAATAATGGGTGGTGAAAAAATAGTTTGCAATCGCAACTGCAATGAACAGAACGAAAGCAAAAGCCAGCCTGCTCAGGCTGATGACGGACGTTTGAAGGAATAAAACATAAACGCCGAAGGCTGCGCCCAGCCCGACAAGGATACTCGCGACGATGGATATTCTCCGCGGGAGCCCGCCGCTGGAAGGATTTGAATTTTTGGTCAAGCCTCGCCCTCTTCTTTTTTCAAGATCATCACGCGGTACGACTCTGAAAATTCGATGCCTTTGTCTTTGCCTTCTTCGCGCGCCCAATCGTGCATCCACTTATCGACGTCGTGTGTGTCGCCCTGACTGGCGTGTTTTTTCAACGCTTCGATCTTTATGTCGATGGTTTCGCGGATGTCTATCCACGTATCGGGCTTTTCGTTGCCGTGGATGTACAACCGTTTAACTTCGTGCGGTTCATACCCCGCCGCTAACAGGTCCGGGAAAATGAGGCGTGTCCCGGCTGACGGGAAGACCGCGTAGGTGGCGGCTTCGGCGGCGGCGCGATGGTCGGGGTGGTTGATGTAATCGCTGCCATAAAACCATCCGCTTGGATCGCCGGTGACAACCACATCCGGTTTGTGCTGGCGAATGAGACGCGTCAGCTCTTTGCGGAGTCCGATGGTGGCGACCAGTTCGCCGTCGGGGTAACGCAGGAAGACCGTCTGCCTGATGCCAAGTATTTTATTGGCGGCCAGTTGCTCGTCCTCGCGCAGTTGCGCCAACCTGGGCTTGTAGTCGGCATCGTGTTCGATGCTGTTTGAGCCTGAGTCTCCGCTGGTGATAAGGACGGAAACGATCTCGCAGCCTGCCCTGGCCCATTTGGCAAGCGTGCCGGCAACAGTAAAATCCTGATCATCGGGATGGGCCTGAATGCTCATTGCTCGTTTAGGGATATATTCTTTTTCGTTTGTCACGGGTAATCGCTCCTTGAAATATGCGCCGATTTTACCCGAAAGCAAAGGCCGAAGTCAGCTGACTTCGGCCTCATCAAACTATTGGTTTGACATCATACTCAAGAAGACATTCACGACCTCAGGGTCGAAATGCCTGCCCGATTGTTCGCGGATGTAATTCAGGGCCTGCTCTTTTGACCATGCCGACCGATACGGGCGATCACTGGTGACTGCATCCCAGACATCCACAACGGCGAATATGCGCGCGGCGAGCGGAATTTGTTCTCCTTTCAATCCCTGCGGGTAACCTGTGCCATCCCATTTTTCGTGATGACAATGGGGAATGTGGAGCGCTGGCTGTAAGTAATTAATGGATCGGAGCATTTCGTAGGCCGAAGCTGGATGCTGGCGCATGATCACCCATTCATCATCGCTAAGTTTGTCCGGCTTGAGCAGGATATGATCGGGCACGCCCAGTTTGCCGATGTCATGCAGCAAGGCGCCGCGGCGCATGTGAGCGATCTCAGTTTCGCTGACGTTCATCAGCCGCGCCAGCTGTTCGGTTGTCTCGGTAACGCGCAGGGTGTGGCCTTCGGTCTCCCGATCACGCAAATCCATGGCTTGTGACCAGCCTGCGATGGTGGCATCATAGGCGAGAGTCAAGTCAAGATTGGACTTTTGTAAATCGCCAAACAGCCTGGAGATGTCAATGGCAATGGCTGCCTGCTCTGTCATGGTCTCCAAAAACTCCAGCCACTCAGGTGTGACATGAAGCGGCGTGCGCTGGAAGATTTCCATCACACCCTTGATCTGGCCCTTGGCAATCAATGGAACGGCATAATAAGAAACGAACCGTTCGCTTCGATAGCGATCCGCGTTGACGGGATTAATGCCGATGTCCCTCAGATCAGGAATGTGAAGGATATGGCGTTCAATGATGGCGTGTTCAGCCAGACTCTCCACGATCTTGGATGTGGCGCCGCGAACGGGAGGGGAATAGAACCCAATACTCGTTAAGTGTTCGAGCGTCAACATATATTTCTCGAACAGGGAAATGGAAGCCGCATCAATTTTCAACTGGGATGTCAATTGTTCCAGCAAAGTGCCAATCGTAATGCGCAGGTCGAAGTTGGATGCGATGGCTGTGTCCACAGTGTGCAGGGCTCTCAAGTGCTGGAGATGCTCGATGATCTTTTGTTCCGCCTGCTTGCGCCCGCTGATATCTTGTTTGACCGCAATGAAGTGGCTGATCTGCCCATGTTGGTTCTGTAGAGGCGTGATGGTCATCTCTTCGGGGTAGAGACTGCCGTCTTTGCGGCGATTGATCAGTTCGCCGCGCCAGACTTTTCCGGAAAGGATCGTATTCCACAGAACCTTGTAAAATGCCTGGTCCTGTTTTCCTGATTTGAGCAATTCACCGGGATTTTTGCCTTCTGCCTCTGATGGATCGAATCCGGTCAGTGCGGTGAAAGCCGGGTTGACCCACTGGATGATGCCATCTCGGTTAGTGATAACGATGGTGTTGGCGGCGGCTTCCAATGCGGCGCTTTGCAGGTGGAGTTTTTCTTCCGCCTGCTTGCGCTCGGTGATGTCGTGATAGTTTATAACGATGGCTTGAACACTGGCTTTATCCAGAAGATTGGTAACAGTGGCCTCGACCCAGCGGTAGGAACCATCCTGGCGACGCAGGCGGAAGGACGCGCGCTCCTGGCCTCCCGGCGTGGATGCCAGCTTTGCAAATCTTTCCTGGACCCAGCTTAAATCATCAGGATGAACGATCTCCAGAATATTATTTCCCACGAACTCGTTTTCTGCGTAGCCCAACATGGAAATATCGGCTGGGCTTTCCCACAGCAGGCTCCCATCAGCCGCCAGGAGGGAGATATAGTCCGCGCTGTTTTCGATGAGTGCGCGGAATTTTTCCTCGCTCTGCTTCAATTCTTTCTCCGCCCGCTTGCGTTCGGTGATGTCGTGCGCTATGCCGCGCACCACCGGTGAAGAGGCGCCATCGCTTCGCAAAGTGTTGTCATATTCCCAGTAACGGATTTCCCCGCTGGCAGTCTGTATCTGCATGACGCCGCGCGCCCAGCCGCTGGTTTGTATCTTCTTTAAATATGCCGGAAAAAACTGCCTTACCTGCGGGGTGAGCAGGTCGGCCATGTTCATGCTGAGCAGGGATTCCTGGGGATAGCCGGTGAAGCGCGTGGCGGCTTGATTCGCAGACAGGATATTGCCCTGCAGGTCGTGGGTGCATATCAAATCCTGGCTGTGCTCAACCAGGTCGCGATAGCGGTCTTCGCTCTCGCGCAGGTCTGCCTCGGCCTTTTTGCGCTCGGTGATATCGATGGATAAGATAAAGAGTCCCTCCGGCACCGGCTGGATGCTCAATTCGAACCAGCCAAAGCTGCCATCGTGATAAACAAATTTATTTTCCATTCGCTCGGGGCGGCGTTCTTCCATGCAATGCTTCAAAACGGAGAACAGTTCCGTGTTCTCGCTGCCCGGATATACATCCATCATGGTACGCATCAGTAACTCATCAGGCTTTTTCCGCCCCTGCTTTGAACCCGCTTTGTTGACGTATAGATAACGCCAGTCATAATCGATGATCTGGCAGCCCTCCATCATTTCGTTCAGGGTTGTGCGATAGCGTTCTTCGCTTTCGCGCAAATTTTCCTCCGCCCGCTTGCGTTCGATCTTGATATTTTTCTCTTCAAGCGCATGGATGATTGCCGGGCCCAGCCGCCTGATATTTTCCTTGATGATGTAATTGGTGGCGCCGGCTTTCATGCACTCCACGGCAATATCTTCGTTGATCGAGCCGGTAAAGATGATCAAGGGCGTCATTGGCGTGCGATCCGTTGCCAGCTTCAAGGCCTGCATACCGGTAAAGCGCGGAAGATGGTAGTCCGAGAGGATCAGGTCGGGGCTGTACGTTTCGAGCGCTTCCAAATATGCGGATTCGGTTTCCACGCGCTGGAAGACACAGTCCGACACCGACTTGCGAATTTCGTGCATGGCCAGGTCGGCATCCGTAGGCAGGTCTTCAACAATTAAGATGCGAATGGGTTCGCTCATAAGCTGTTTCCTTCTTGTAATTTCCAAGGTAGGTGTGCAAGCCCCATCGTAATTTGGGAGACTGCTTCGGGGAATAACTCCCCTCGCAACGACGTGAAAGAATTTGCATACAAACCCTAGCGCAGGTGCTGGTTGATCAACAGCCAGTACAAACCGAGATTGCTCATCACTTCCGTAAATGCTTCGAAATTTACCGGCTTGACCACATAACTGTTCGCCCCAAGTTCGTAAGCCAGTTTGATATCCGGGTCTTCGGCGGATGAAGTCACGATCACCACCGGAATCCGGCGCGTGTGTTCATTCTTTTTTATCTCGCGTAATACTTCCAGGCCATTTAATTTTGGCAGTTTCAAGTCGAGCAGCACGATCTTGGGCGAAGCGTTATTCTTACGTTCCTCGTATTTACCGCGGTTGAACAGGAAGTCTAACGCCTCCGAGCCGTCTTCCACATGGATCAAATTGTTGGCCAGGTTGCGTTTCTTGAGCGCGCGGATCATTAATTCCGCATCGCGCGAGTTATCTTCCACGAGCAGTATTTCGATATCAGTTGGGTTATTCATGAGATGCCTCTTTTCTGGGCAGTGCAAAATAAAATACAGCGCCCTGATCCACCCGGCCTTCGCTCCATACGCGCCCACCGTGACGCAGGATCACGCGTTGGACGATGGCCAGCCCCACACCGGTGCCTTCAAATTCGCGGTCGGTGTGCAGGCGCTGGAAAACGCCAAACAGCTTGCCGGCGTATTGCATGTCAAACCCGGCGCCGTTATCCCGCACCGAATAGATGGTTTCATCCGCATTTTGCGTGCTCATCACTTCGATGACAGCCCGTTCTTTTTTGGACGTGAACTTGATCGCGTTGGAAAGCAGGTTGACCCACACCTGACGGATCAGCGCCGGGTCCCCCACACTTGAATGAAGGTTTTCAATCTGGAGATCGATCCGTTCCCGGCCTTCGATCGGCGTCAATTCATTATATATAGTCTGCGCCATTGCCTGCATATCAATCGTTAAGTTGTTCATCTCCGTTCGATTCAGGCGTGAGAAAGTCAGCAGATCATCGATCAACTGTCCCATGCGCTGAGCTTCACCGCTGATGACACTGCAAACACGTTTGCCCTCTGCGTCGAAGGCGGGCTCGTAATCCTCCATCAGGATGTTGGTATATCCGGTAATGGCGCGCAGGGGCGCCCGCAGGTCGTGCGACACGGAATAAGCGAAGGCTTCCAATTCCTTGTTGGCAGATTCAAGTTGGGCGGTGCGCTGGATGACGCGCGCTTCCAGTTCGGCATTCAATTTTTTGATTTCTTCTTCCGCCTGCCTGCGCCCGGTTTCAGTTTCCATCGTGTCCAATGCAAAGGAAATATCCAAGCCCATTTCCTCGAGCAGTCTGATCTCCTCCTCATCCTTGAAAAAGCCAACCTCGGAAGAGACCAACCCCAGGATGCCGATTACCTTGTCCCTCAACTTGATCGGGATGGCGGCGATGGAATGAAAATCATAAGCCTGAACCTGTTCGCGTGAATTTTGTGTTCTATCATCGGTCTGAATGTCTTTGCTGGTCGCTACTCTTGCGGTGCGGATGGCTGCGGCGACCAGACCATTCTTATTTGCACCGGAGTAGAGATTAACTTTTTGGAACGGCCATTGATTTACATCCAAACCCTTGGCTGCTATGGGTAGGATATCCCCGGTTGCTTCCTCCAATAAGCCGATCCAGGCCAGGGAAAACCCCCCAAACTGTAGTGCTACATCGCACAGGGATTGATACAGCTCATTCCGGTCTTTGATGCGCACGATGGTCTGGTTGACCTGGCTGAGCGTGGCGTACATGCGCGTGAGCTGGATGATCTTTTTCTCGGCATGTTTGCGTTCCGTGATATCTTCGGCTGTATTGAGTATAAATTTCTGTTTCCCCATTTCCACTAGATCTATATTCACGGAAAATATGCGTTGTTCGCCGGATTTTGTGTATACGGGTATTTCCTGATGATGTGCCGAACCCTTTGTTTGAAGCTCTGCCAGAATATGTTTTCGCATTTCATTATCAGGATTCACTCCAACTTCAAGGGATGTCTTGCCTAGCATTTCCTGCCTGGTATATCCGGAAATCTTCGACCATGCTTCGTTGGCGTCGATGATTACACCATCGGGTAGGGTTGAAAGTATGGCGGCAAAGGCGGCCTTTTCGAATATGAGCGAAAATTTTTGCTCGCTCTGGCGTAATTTTTCTTCCGCTCGTTTGCGTTCGGTGATGTCAATAAGGCATCCGCGCACAATCGTGCCTTGTCCGTCTACAGTCCGTTCGACCACCTGCCCAATTACCGTCAACCAATGGATTGACTGGTCGGCATAAACCACACGAAAATCAAATTGGTATTGATCGGGGCCGCCGGAGGCCGCTGACTTTTGAATGATTTCATTTGAAAACTCGCGATCATCCGGATGCGTTGCGTTTAGAAAAGTATTTATATCCCACCTGGTTTGCCATTCAAGTCCATAGAGTCGATCATGATTCTTTGAGCGCGACATGCTGTTGGTAATAAAACTATATTCCCACACGGCGACATTTGCCAGCTCAGTGGATAATCGCAAACGTTCTTCGCTTTCATATAATGCCTCCGCCGCCTGCTTGCGCTCTGTGATGTCGTTGATGGTGGTCAGGAAATAAAGCGGATTCCCGCTTTCGTCCCGTTGTAGGGCCGTAATGACATCCGTCCAAACCAGGTTACCGGCCTTGTGGATATACCTCTTTTCAAAGTGTGCGCTTGAGATTTCGCCGTCCAGCAGGGATTGAAAGGCGCGCTGGCTTTCCTCAATATCGTCAGGATGGGTGATCTCCTGCCAGTTTTTTGCCCTGAGTTCCTCTTCTGAATATCCCACGATTTCACAAAAAGCTTTGTTCACTTTTAAAGTCCCATCCGCGCCTGTCAGTGATTTTCCAAGCGGCGAGTTTTCAAAGACGTGTCTAAACTTTGCTTCGCTTTCTGCCAGCGACCTTTGCGCCCGTTCAATCTCGTTGCCGCTGCGTCGGGCGATCCAGCCGGTGATGATCACGATCAAGACGCCGGCCGTGATGGCTTTCAGCGAATTCCATAACGGCGGGTTGAGCGGCAGCCTCGACCCAAACCTGGCGCTCACCCAGCCATCCAGGAGGACGAAAAACAACATGAAAGGCAGAAACGCGCGCAGCAATATGCCGCGTATGGAAGCGCCTCTCCACTTGTGGAATGCCCGAATGCCGGGCGCGACCAAATTAAGTTGCCCTGTTCCTATTAACACAAAAGCTATGGCGGTTGGCAGCGCAACCGGGATATTCGTCCCCCCATATAGCAGGGGCGCGCCATAAGCATAGCCTACTAACACAACCGCGTTGATGACCGTTGCGCCGGCGGCGAGCAGTGCAATGGTCACGGGAACATTGCGCCGGCTTCCCCCGGCCAACAAAATAAAGAATGCCGCGCCTTCCAATAGAAAAGCGACGGCGGTAAGCGACGCCATTCGTCCCAACGGCATGGAGCCTAAAAATTCGTTTGTACGGGACAATACGTGCTCCATGCCAAAATCAAGACCGAAAATAAATTGCACCAGGACCAACAGCGCCATCAAGAGGACGACGCTGACGGCGGTCAGTGCAAAGAAACGGCCCAGGCGCATCACGGGCAAATGTGCGAAGCTAAACAGTACGCCGCCGAGGAGAAGGAATGCCACTGCGGTACTGGGCGCCATGGGAATATAAGCGTCCAATCCTCCGGCCAGAGATCGCACGCCGCTTACCCAGCCGAGCAAAGCCAGCAAGGCAATCCCAATGGTTATTGTGGCGCATATTTTAGGCACGTCGAGGAATCCCGCCCGTGATTGTGAATCGGCCCTGCCGATCATTTATTTTCCTTCGGACTGTGGGGATGGATCACGGCGATACCGCGCAGAGATTTGGCGGGACGGCTCTGCGGCGGTCTCCCGGCTTTTGACTTTTTGTTGCGTTTCGCATTCATGCTTTTTCTCCTTGCCGATGTTTCTCTTTTTTAGCGTCCATCTTTACCCGCCTGTCCTGATGCTGAACTGCCTGCTCTGTTTTTCCACATCAACTTCAACCTCCTTGACGTGAATCGATCATCAAACTTATCGGCTTTGTTGAGTTGCTCGAACAAAAGAGAAGCAGCGAGAGGTGCAAGAAAAAACAATCATCCCAACACTCCCGGTCTGCATATTCCCTCTCGAATAATCAATGCGCGAGATAAATCTTGCGGTTGGAATAATTTTACTCCCTAATCAGGATAAGCTGATTTGATTTTTATACCCTGTTGGTACTGATCTTTATCCGAACTCATCCGTTCGTAAAACGAACCTCCCGCTTCTTTCGGAGCGGGAGGCGGGTGCGGTTATGCTGTCGGCTTTGCCTTGCGGGTGGGCGCTTTGCGCTCGGACTTCTTCGTCAGACCCGGAACCTGAGCCTCGTTCGAGTCGTCCCCAAATTGGGCGATGACCTGCGCCTTGACGCCCAACATGGCGTTGTGGAAATCCCACCCGGCGGCAGTAGACGCATCGCGGGCGGCGATTTCTTAATTCGCAGGAGGTACAATACAGCATACCCCATTAAGGAGAGTCCCCATGACCATCATCCTCGACGGCTCATCCCTCACCGTTGAAAAGCTTGCCGCCATTGCGCGAAATAATGAGAAGGTTGAACTGGCGCCCGAAGCTTTGGAACGCATCAAAGTCTGCCGCGCCATGCTCGAAGAAAAACTGGCTGCCCGGGAAATTATGTATGGCACCAACACCGGCATCGGCGAGTTTTCGGAAAAGATATTAAACGATGAGCAGGTGAAGGAATTTCAGAAATATTTGATCTATAACCACGCGGCTGGCATCGGCGAACCCGCGCCGATCGAATATGTCCGCGCCGCGCTGGCTGGACGAATCAATGTCCATGCGCATGGCAATTCCGGCTGCCGGCCGGAGATCACGTTGACTTATGTCGAGATGTTGAACAAGGGCGTGACGCCGGTCGTCTGTCAGAAGGGCTCGGTCGGCGCGAGCGGCGACCTGGCTCCGATGGCGCAAGCCGCGCTGCTGCTGATGGGCGAAGGCGAAGCCTTCTTAAATGGCGAGCGGTTATCGGGTCAGGAAGCGATGCGGCGGGCTGGGATTGCGATCCCCGGTTTGCAGGCGCGCGACGGTCTGGCCGCCATCAACGGGTCGAATCTATTGACCGCCATGTCTGCGCTTCACATCTACGACATGGAAAGATTTCTCAAGCAGGCCGAGATCGCGGCGGCCATGTCCATTGAAGCGCTGCTCGGCAACATGAAACCATATAATACCAAGCTGCACGAACTGCGCGGCTTCAGCGGCGCGATCAAGTCGGCGGAAAATATCAGGAAGATCGTTGAAGGCTCGGACCTGACGACCGGCAAAATGAAAACGAAAGTGCAGGACGCCTATTCGATGCGTTCCACGCCGCAGGTGGTTGGCACGGCGCGCGATGCGATTGCGTATGCGCGCTCACAAGTTGAGATCGAATTGAACGGCGTGGGCGACAACCCGATCTTCGTGCCGGAGTTGAAGTTGACGTTGACCGGCGCAAACTTCCAGGGTTCGCCGGTTGCCCTGCCGATGGACATGGCGGGCGCGGCCATCACGATGGTGTGTGTTTTATCTGAACGACGGCTCAACCGCCTGACCAACCCGGCTCTTTCCGGCGGACTTCCGGATTTTCTGGCGCACGAACCTGGCTTTTATTCCGGCCTGATGCTTTCTCAATACACCGCCGATCATTTGATCGTTGAACAAAGAATTTTATCTGCGCCCGCCTCTATTCAATCCATTCCCGCCGCGGCGGACCAGGAAGATTTCGTCTCGATGGGCATGAACACCGCCATCAAGAACGGACAAATTTTGGATAACGCATTCGGCGTTTTAGGAATCGAATTCATGGCGGCGGCGCAAGCGCTCGACTTCCGCGAGTTCACGCCGGGCAAAGGGACGCAGAAAGCGCGTGAAGTGATTCGTAAACATGTCGAGCATCTCGAAGTGGACCGTCCGCTGTATAACGATCACAACAAGATGAAGGCGCTGGTGAAGTCAGGTGAGATTTTGCAGGAAGTCGAGAAGGTGGTGGGGAAGTTGGGATAATTCAATTATGTGTGGGCGGATTGTGATCCGCCCACATGTTTTTAATATCCATGCCATTTGCGGATTTGTTCAAGGCGTTCGCTGATATCCGGTTCCTTGCGGCGATTAACATCGCCCGGATCGATAAAATCATTTCCGGTCAATGCAGAGAAGACTGCCGATGAACCATTGGCAACGTTTTCAGGATCGTATCCGCCTTCGAGCACAAAGACAATTTGCCCGCCGCAGTATTCTTCGGCGAGATCGACTAATTTCTTCGAGAGTATATAGTAGCCTGCGGTGGAAAGTCCAAGTGAAGTGATGGGATCGTTCCAATGCGCGTCGAAACCGGCTGAGACCAGGATCAATTCGGGCTTGAATGATTCAATGAACGGCACGAAGATTTCATCTGCCACTCGTTCATAAGTTTTATCGCCTGAACCCGCTGGAAGCGGCACGTTGATGATTCTTTTCTTTGCATGTGGCGCTTCTTCGTACCAGCCGGTGCCGGGATAAATTCCCCATTGATGCGTGGATAAATATGCCGCACGTTCGTCGCCGATGAATGCGGCTTGTGTCCCGTTGCCGTGATGAGCATCGTAGTCGACGATGGCAACACGATTGATCCCGCGTGTCAGCGCGTCACGCGCGGCGATGGCAACATTGTTGAACAAACAAAATCCCATCGGACGATTCGGTTCGGCATGATGTCCGGGCGGGCGGACAACGGCAAAAGCATTCCGGGCTGATCCGCTCAAGACAGCGCGCACACAGCCCAAGGTCCCGCCTGAAGCGAGCAGTGCATCGGTGAACGAGGTGCGAGTCACGAACGTTGGCGCTGAATCGATCACGCCCGGTCCCTGTTGGCAGGCTTGTTCCAACTCTGTAATTAACTTTGGATGATGGACGAGGGCAACTTCATCGCGCGCGGCAGGTATCGCTTTTATTTTTTGTGCTCTAAATGATTCGAGTTTGGGTTCCAGGATATCCAGGCGGCTGGGATGTTCGGGATGATCGGGATATAAATGCGATGTGGATGGGACAAAGCAATAAGCAGTCGTCATGCGCGCATTATAGTCTTTAAACGGTTGACAGGCATATCATAAAAGATATGCCTGTCACCTTGAGGGGGAGGGACACCACCGTCAATTGGCATGGGGGGGACATGCAAATTGCTTTAGGTGGTTGACACCTTGATACCAGTAAAAGGGAGGGCAGGTGTCTTGGTGTTAATATACATCTGAATTGTCCAAATTGCATTAACGCCAGATTAGAATTCGGAGTGTGTTGTCTGATTTTTCACTGTTTTTTGTTGAAGAACTTTAGCCACTCATCTATTTCTTCTGCGGAAAGGTTTTGCTCGGTTTTTATCCCGGGTTCAAACTCGCGTGCATGTTTGCCTGCGCCAGTGCCGCAGGCACAGGTGAGTTGTCCCGCGAATGAATCAGATGAAGTGAAATTTGCATGCGCGCCTTTTGCTGAGTTTTGGACTTCATGGTCCGAACTGACCACGATCCAGTTGCGGGCGGCATGTCCTAATTTTTCCAGCCGGGCCTTGATGGCATTATCTGCGGTCATTCCCAGCCGGACAAAGTGAGCGGTCACCGCGCCAAATTTTTGTGTGCGTGCCTGACTTGTGGGTGCGCCATCAAAATACACTTCGGCGGTGCGGCGCTCCAGGCGGCAAAATTCCTGCAAGATGGAGACGAGTTGCATCTCATCGTCGATGGAATCAAGACGAAGTCCAAGTTTGGGAATCAGGTTGTGGCCGTCGATCAAGTAAGACATGGCGTCATTATAGCGCAGGCATAAAGCGGGCTGCCACTCTTGAGAAGTTTTCTCGTACATGAAATAGACACGTCGATGGTCAAAAAACTTCCGCGTGTATAATGTAACTTTATAAGAAGGAGCATAACATGGCCGATAAAAATAATGGTAATCTGACGATCCCACCGCAGGGAATGTTGCGCGGTCTTTTGATGCGCGCCAAACTCATATTGAGTTTGATGGGGGACCGGCGCGTCAGTCCCTGGGTGAAGTTAATCCCGATCGGTACGCTTATCTATTGGATCTCGCCAGTTGATTTAATTATGGGCTTCCCCGGCATAGATGCCCTTGACGATGTAGCAGTGATCGCGCTTGGCAGTTATCTTTTCATCGAGCTTTGTCCGCCTGATGTCGTCGCCGAGCATACGAAAAAGTTGACCAGCAACATGGATATTGTGGACGGTCAGGATGAAGTGGTGGATGCGGACTCGGTGGATATAAAAGATAAATAAGACGATGAAGCGCGCGCTGCCTTTACTGTTTGTCCTGCTTTTAGCGGCTTGCTCAAATTCCGGCAAGCCGCCTCTTTCAACGCCCAAAGCGGCCACTGCGATACCTGCTTTTATCCAGCCTTCAACTTTTACGCCCGTCCCGCCTGCTTCGACGATTGTTCCCGCGCCGACTCTTGAGAACGCAACTACTTTCCCAAATCCATCAGCCTATCGTTGGATCCAACTCATCTCTGGCATGGCTTCGCCAGTTGACATTCAATTTCCAGATGATGGCGCTGGGCGCATGTTTGTTATCGAGCAGGGAGGAAGAATCCGGATCATCGAAAATGGTCAGATGCTCGACCCTCCTTTCCTTGATATTATTGACCGCGTCAACAGTCAGGGCAATGAGCAGGGATTGCTTGGTCTCGCCTTTCATCCAGACTTCAAACACAACCCATATTTTTATGTCAATTACACAGACACCAATGGCAATACGGTGATCGCTCGTTTCACAGCAAACGGAGATAGTGCCGATCCCGCGAGCGAAAAAGATTTACTGCATGTCCAACAACCATTTCCAAATCACAATGGCGGCAAAATGATTTTTGGCCCTGACGGCTATCTCTACATGGGTCTCGGTGATGGCGGTTCCCAGGGCGATCCGCACGGCAATGGACAAAATACGAATGTCCTGCTCGGAAAGATTCTGCGAATCGATGTTGACCATGGCGGCCCATACGCGATTCCGCCAGATAACCCTTTTGCCAATGGGGGCGGCAGGCCTGAGATCTGGGCTTATGGCTTGCGCAATCCGTGGCGTTTCTCATTTGATCGTGCAACGAACAACCTTTACATCGCCGATGTTGGTCAGGATACCTGGGAAGAAGTGGATGTAGTCCCATCCAACGCGCCGGGCCTGAACTTTGGCTGGAATTATTACGAAGGCCTGCATCCATACGCGGGTCAGCCACCAGCAGGAATAAACATTACCATGCCTGTTGTCGAATACAGTCACGCCGAGGGCGGATGTGCCATCATCGGCGGATATGTTTATCGCGGCAGGATGCCTGAGTGGCAGGGAGTTTATCTTTACGGTGATGAATGCAGCGGAAAAGTTTGGGGGCTGATCAACTTGCAGAATGGCTGGCAATCCCAAGTCCTGTTCGAGACGGGCTTCGGCATCACCACTTTCGGCCAAGATGCAACCGGGGAAATCTATCTTGCTGATCGCAACGGCGGCATCTATCGCCTTGAAAAATAAAAAACCTGGCACAATAAACCTGGCCTTTTTAGTCCTAAAAAGGGGCAATTTGTCACGCCCGCTTGTGACGCGTGTCACTGGCAGTGTTGCCTGACATGCTTTAAACTGGATATGAGTTTGGAGGTGCCGGATGGCAGTTCGCACTTGGGAAGTCAGCAAGATCAAGTATTGCGAGTATGTTGGGCACGAGATCGCGCTGGAGACTGAAGTAGTTTATCCCGCTGAACATTTGCCTGAACAGTTGCCGCGAGTGGTCGCTCACCGCTGTTCGAATGCCATCGCCTGTAACCAGTTGGACAAGCCCGTTTGCATCTGGTGCGGCACAAATCCCGACCATCAACCTTTGTAAACTGGGCGGGCTTCCTCCGAAGCCTGCTTGGTAGACTCTCTCTCCTCCCTCTGAGTTGGTCTTTGGCTATCCCGCGCGCAATCGCGGGATATGCCGTTAATTAAGCCTAACCCGTCATTTCTTTCAGAAATGCCGCGACAGTTCCATCCGCAGGTTTGGCTTTGATTTGCCGGGCGGGCCCGACTTGTCTCAACCTTCCATCCACGATTACGGCTACCCTGTTTCCAAGTTGGACGGCTTCTTTTAAATTATGTGTGACGAAAATCGCCGTACGATGATCATCTGCCAACAAAGCGGATAATTCATCCAGCAGTTTGGCGCGCGCAGGCGGATCGAGCGAGGAAAAAGGTTCATCGAGCAAAAGCAGTTCCGGGTCCAGAATGAACGCGCGCGCAAGACTAACTCTTTGCGCCTCGCCTCCGGACAATTCGCCTGCCCGCCGTTTCGCCAGCGACTCAATCCCCAATTGCTTTAACCATTTCATCACTCGCGCTTGTGCTTCATCTTTTGATACGCCGCGGAATTTGAGTCCCAGAGCGATGTTATTCTCCACCGACATATCCATTAGCAGGGGGTCTTGAAAGACAAATGAAATCCGGCGGCGATAATCAAGGCTATTTATTTGCGCTAATGGATTTCCATCGAAAATAATTTCACCGCTGTCAGGTTTGATCAGGCGCGCCAGCACGAGCAGCAGGGTGCTTTTGCCTGCGCCGTTCGGCCCGACAATGACCAGAGTCTCGCCGCGCGTGATGTTCAGCGAATCGACTTTCAGCGTTTCGCGTCCGCCGCGCCGCACCAGAAGATTGTTAATGGCGATCAATCTGTTCATCGTTTTGCCCCTCTTTGCTGAATCCAGGTCAGGGCCCAGTTCACGAGGAAAGTGATGATGAGCAATAAAGCGCCCAATGCAATCGCGTTATTGAATTCACCCTTGCTGGTTTCCAACACGATGGCCGTGGTCAGCACGCGCGTCTGATAGCGGATGTTTCCGCCCACCATCATGGACGCGCCAACCTCGGAGATGACACTGCCAAACCCAGCCATCAACGCCGCCAGCAGAGGCAGGCGCGCCTCGCGCCATAACATCCAGATCATTTGCAATCGCGATGCACCCAGACCGAGCAGTTGCAATTGCAGACGTTGATCCAAAGCTTGCAAGGCCGCGACCGTTAACCCTGCGACAACCGGGAAAGCAATGACCACCTGTGCAATCACCATTGCGGTGGGCGTGTAAATAAGATTAAAGTCGCCGAGCGGACCTGAGCGCCAGAGCGTCATGGCTACTGCCAGGCCGACAACTACGGGCGGCAATCCCATTCCGGTGTTGACAATGCTTAACAACAGGGAACGTCCGGGAAATTTTCCAAGCGCCAGCCATGTGCCAAGCGGCAATCCCAGCAGGAGACTGATGGCAGTCGCCACGCCGGAGATTTGCAGGGAAAGGATCGTGATTTGAAATACTTCGGGATCGAAGGGCATGTTACAAAAAAGAAAACGGGAAACGAGTGCAGTCCAATATTACTCGTTTCCCGTCATCAGTGAAATCGTTACAGATTACAGACCAAAGTCCGCATCGGTCTTGGTCGCATCCGGGAAGAAGAGTGGGGCGCCGAACTTGTCCACGCCGAATTTGCCGATCACAGCCTGAATATCGGGTGATGTAATCCACCTGGCAAATGCAAGCGCGCCGACATAATTGACTTTCGGCCACTTGTCTGGATTGACGGTAATTACATGGTAAATGTTCAGCAAAGAGTTATCCTTTTCGACAAGGATATCGAGCTTCAAATTTTCTTTGGTTGCCAGATACGTGGCGCGGTCGGTCAATGTATAAGCGCCCTTTTCTGATGCAATCGTCAATGTCTGGCCCATGCCCTGCCCAGACTCAACATACCAGGCCGGTTTCGTTCCAGCGGGATCGATCGCGGCGCTTTTCCACAATGCCAATTCTTTTGTGTTTGTGCCTGATTGGTCGCCGCGCGAAATGAACGTGGCACCTGCGGCGGCAATTTTCTTGAACGCGTCCACCGCGCTGGCATCGCCTTTGATTCCAGCCGGGTCAGATGATGGGCCGACGATAATGAAATCGTTGTGCATGACGAGGAAGCGTTCCCTGCCAAAGCCGCCATCCATATAAGTTTTCTCGGACGATGGCGCATGGACGAGCAGGACATCCGCATTGCCTTCCTGTCCCATCTTCAATGCCGCGCCTGTGCCGACCGCAACCGTCTTGACCGTGTAACCAGTCTGCTGTTCGAAGAGTGGGACCAACACATCGAGCAATCCCGAGTCTTGCGTGGAAGTGGTGGTTGACAGGATCAGGTTTGGGTTGGCAGGCGCGGCGGTTAAGGCATCAGTTGCAACCGGGGCCGCTGTAACGGGAGCCGCTGTCGGCGTCGCGGCTGAGCCGCAGGCGGATAAAGCCAGGGCCAGGATCAGGCCAAGAGTCAAAAGAATGTTGCGCGTTATGAGTTTCATCTTCGATTCCTTATTGAGTGGGTTTGGGTGACAGACGATGGATACCGAGCATGATGAGTGCGCCGATGAATCCACCGATCAAACCGAAAAGTAAATGACTGGCGACGGGATAAAGCACGCCGAAGCGGAATGAACCGAACGGCCATCCCATAATCAGATTGACCACAAGTTGTCCGAGCGGTTTGGTGACGTGCGCCAGACCGCCAATCAAAACCAGGAACCAAAGCTTGTTTGCGTAACGAGGAAAATAATGGAAAGCAATGTCCATCACGGGGCCGGGCAAAAGATAGAACAGCGCGGTGAAAGGATTGGCAGTGTGCAAAGCCGGAATAAAAGTTGCCGTCGATGCGCCCATGCCCGCCAGGCTCCCCGCACCACGGAAGCGTGATGACATGCGTCCAATAATCAGGATCGTGATCCACGCGATGCCTTGATGGCCGGGCAGGCCGAGGGAAAGATCTGTGTTGCGATGGATGACAACCGCCAGCAGTCCGCTGCCGATCAGCAGCAGCGCTTCGATCCAACTTAACGACCAGTCAGTTGGAAAGGCTTTTGATTCGATCTTTCGAGATGATGTGCCATTCATGATTTATCTCCTCAACATAAAGTGTGGCCCGTCCCTGGCGAAGAACAGGCCGGACCCATTCGCCGACATTCACCAACATTGTTGCCGAAAGCGCCGTGCCTTCGACCGTGCAAATGGAATCGACGTGACCTTGCGAACAAATTTGTTGAACAGGAATTTTTCCCTGCAACTCGCGCAGGCCGGGAAGCCACAGGAAGCGTCCATCGTTGCCAGCATGACGCAAGCCGACCGCGGCCAATGCGCCGATGATTCCGCCGCCGGTTCCGGTCAGACCTTCTAAACGGAGGCCGTTATCGAGGGCGGTTTGTTCCGCTTCGAGCTGAGTCAGAACGACTTGCTTGGCGCGGACTCCGAACGCACGCACACACGGCGGAACTTCATCCCACGCTGCGAGACACAAACCGGCGTCTGAACCGACCGCGCTTTCGCGCAAAAGAAACTCGCGCGAGGCATCCCAGACATCGTTGGAATTATTTGTGTCCACAGACATGCAAGCCGAACTATTGTGAGATGTATATGGGATTTGCGGATCGACCAATAATTGATGGCGCGTGATTCCAAGCGGCGCGGCTGATTTATTTTCTACCAGCCAATCCGCCAACATGCGGACGCGATGCCCCGTGCCGCGGCTTTCCAGATTATCTGTGTCGTCGATCCCAATTAAATAGCGCATAAATTTTTTCGTATGTCATTGCGAGCGAGCATTAGCGAGCGAAGCAATCTCCTGTTGTGTGGTGAGATTGCTTCGAAAAAAAGCGTCTCGCAATGACGTTACTTCACCGTGATCTCTGAAATATCCTTCGTCCAGTTTGCTTTGGGGATATATGTTGTGGCGAGTTTGACCGTGCCGTGATTGGTGAAATCAAGAAGGGTGTTGTCGTCCACCTGAGCTTTGGTCAGCGTTGCGGGGCTGGCGCTTCCGGTCAATGTGACTTCAGTGAAGTCGGTTATACCGGCTGCGTTCAAAATATCCAGCAGTTTGGGCCCTTCCTCAACTTTTCCTTCGACTGTCAACTGCGCAAGAGGCAGCTTCTTCATGTCATCCATGGTCACGCCGACTTTTGTTCCATCAGGTTTAACAATTTGAAACAATGCGGTTGAAACGGCAGTCGGTTGAAGAGCTTGTGGAGTCTTGGGTTGATTCGCGGCAGGGGTCGATGCTGGCGCACAGGCCGAAAGCAAAATGCCGAGCAAAAACAAAACAGAAAATAAACGCTTCATTTTTTCTTTCCTCAAAGTGAAATTTGCTCGCCACTGTGGGCAGAGTTGTAGCCTGTCAGGATGTTGAGTTCGCTTCGGAAAGATGCAGTTTGTAAATAGTCGAGCAGGGGAGTGACCACTTTTTCATTCTCGCGCGGCAGAACAAGATCATAACGTTCTTCAAAAAGCGGGATGAAATCGAGTCTATGTTGATAAGCGGCGGCTTGCAGGCCGAGAGATACGTCGGCTTTATTTTCTTCGATCAATGTTGCGGCCTCACTGTGAGTCTTCACGATATTTTCATAGCCTGTGATTTTTTCAGATGAAATGCCCAATCTTTTTAATTCCTGATCGATCCACAAGCGCGTGCCTGAACCGGGATTGCGATTCACAAAGCGGATATTTGGCCGCGCCAGGTCCGCAACTTTCCTGACCTTTTTCGGGTTGCCCGGCGAGAGCATGAGTCCCTGCGTGCGATAAGCGAGCGTGATGACTTCCACGTTGCGGTCGGGGAAAAAGTGTCGGATGTAAGACGTGTTGTATTCGCCGTTCTCGTCGAGCAAGTGTGCGCCGGATATTTGACAAAGTCCCTGACGCAAATTCACCAGTCCATCCAGCGAGCCGACGGGCAAACTCAGCAAATGAAAATGTTTGGCTAAATGTTCTGTAGCAGATTCAAGAGCCAGGTCGTGACTGCCTGAAAAAATCAAAGCAGATTTTTTACTTTGGGGCAGGATAAGTTCCTGTAATAAAATTGCATTTGATCTTGCCCGATAATATTTTTCAGTCACTGTCCCTGTTTTGCGGATTTCGGCGATCTCGACCAGCTTGGCGGATTCGAGTGTCTTGATGTGGTGCCGCACCCATGCCGGGGACTGCTTCATGATCCGGGCCAGATGCGTGAGGGTGGCGGGCTGCGCCATCAGCAGGCGCAGGATCATCATGCGGCGTGAGTCCGCTAAAAGCTTGATCTGGTCAAACGCTCGCAGGGTTTCAATTTTGTTCATGGCGATTTAGGGAAAACTTAATGGTAGTGTAGCATATTGACTGATATTAAGTCAAATTAGATGGCGTTGACTACATCGAGATGAGGGCTAATGGTCTTTAAGCGGAAGACTTCCAGTTAAGCTCTTATCCGTTCATAAACCAGTATGCACCATAAATATTAATAGCAATACTTAATAGTACAAGGGCAATAAAATGCCAGGGGACTTTTTTACCCATTCCCACTGCCAGCATAGCGATGAGCGGCACAAGAAAATCCAGAATATAACGATAGCCAAATTGGGCGGAACCCGTATTGGAATAAAGGCTGAGCATACCTATATTGAATAAAACGGCTACCCACGCGCCCAAGATCCACCACTGCTTTGGGTAACGATGAAACAAGTACAATAAAGCAGGTGTGGTGAAAAATATGCTCATACCTGTGGTGGTTGGATCAACCGGCCATATAGCTCCTCTGGGGTGAACCGGCCATGGCGCTCCCCAGTTTATTTTGGGCATCTTGAAAAGCATTACCTCAAGATTCCAGGCTATGAAGTGCGGCGAAAATAGGCCATAAGTTTGTACATTCTGTACTATATCTGGACCGGCGTTGACTGTAGTGTAGCCAAAATCCATAAAATTATCGAATCTTAAGTAGTTATAAGTGAGCAACATAAGAACTGCAACAAGAATTGGAAGCGCAGTTTTGACGCTCCACAGAAAGGCCTGCTTTAATTCGATTTTTCCTTGATTTTCCTTGAGTATCTGCATCGAGATTGCAAAAGCAAATGGCCAAGTCATCAAACTGTTAGGGCGCGCCAACATGGCAATGGCTATAAACGCGGCGATTAGCCATGCCGACCATCCGCGCAGCGCTGTGTATATTGCCAGGGCTAAAAACAATACCGTTAAAATCTGGCTGACGTACCAACCCCTCCCGCTAATGCCAACCCAAAGGTGCGGGGTTCCAAATAAAAACACTACAACCAACCAAAACATGCCATTTTTAGAAAGGTTAATCCACCTATGCCTGACCAGTTGTTCCAAGATCAAGAGTACAAGTACACCATTAATGGCGCTAAAGACCATGGATAAATAGCTTGTACTTATGTTGTCGGCCCCGATCAAGTATGCAATAGGTAAAAACAGAAAGGCCGGCAGGGGTGGCATCGGGACATACCATTTCCCATTGAAAAAAGTTAGATCATGAGTATATGGGGGATTCTCTATATAAAGTCTTCCTTTTAATAACGCCCCTGCAAGTAAATCCCAAAAAGAATATTTGGTTTTGTTGACCCAACCGATCAATGCTGCGATATGGGCATACAAGAAAAAAGTTATCAGAAACAAGCCTATGTAAATTAGAATTGCGTCCAATTGGGCCATGACCCGATCATTGCGCAATGTTTCTGCAGCGACCAACCGCAACATTGTTATCAAGAGTAGGTCAGCCAAAAAAATCCAACTTAAGAAACCGCCTAATCGGATATTAACCGATTCAAGAAAACGAAGAGGAGAAATAATGGGTGGCATCACCAACAATAAAAAAGCACCGGTTATACATAAAATCGCATATAACACCATCATTATCATGCTGTGATGGTCTGAATAAAATTTAGCCATATTTCTTTCAAGTTCTTTTTGCCAGGGACCCCAATTTATGCTTGCAAATAGTATTGCCCCAATATTAATCAGCAAAAGCGCCATCCAAATGGCGCCCATAAAAACTCGCGATGCCGATAGTCCTAGAATCAATTGGTTATCCGGTTTGGATCTAGGAATAAAAAATATGATGAAGTAAACAATCCCCGCAAAAGCACTAGTGCTGAGGAGAAGCGCTGCTATTTGATTTTTTTTCATTTGGAAATTATCTGGAAGAGAC
Source organism: Chloroflexota bacterium (assembly GCA_021796315.1). The sequence goes on along the minus strand of JAJYOH010000012.1, from coordinate 3,045 downwards.
ATTTACTTTCCTCAGCAAGGCCTTCGAATTGGCTGGACTTTGCTTGAATAATAGGGCAATGTTTTTGTTTTCAGAGAGTAACCATGACTGCATTATCGCCTGATGGAATGGCGTAAGTGAAGAATTTTCAAATATCCTTTGTTTACAAAGAGATTTCTAAGGCTCGTTCATTATATCAAAAGGTTTTGCAAGCAGATTTTCATAAAACTGAACAAAATAATTCTTGCTGCAAACCTGCAATCTTCACATTTTTCCTTTCGTTTTTTCCCATTACCGGTACTTCTTAACATGGCGGATAAATGTCCCGGCAAAATGTAAAACAGCTATTTGCAAAAAATAGAAATCATTGACTTAGATTATATAAATATACATCTGCCCCATAAGCATGGAATTGATCCTCCATCTTGCCAAATTGGTTAAGATATTGAACATAAAAGGCTTCCATATCTCCAGTACAACCACCGCAGGCAACAATGTGAGAAAATATGATCCAGACCCTGTCATTGCCCCTAAGCTGATCTACTTGACTATAGAATTGCTTAAGGGCGGGGGCATTGTCGAGATCAAGGCCTGAAATCACATTCCCCTTATCAAGACCATAGAATGGAGCATAATAATTAAATGAAGGCCTGGCGCCATGATAGACGTAGATAATATCGTCTTGCGTCCTATGCTGTTCAACATAATTCATGGCAGGCTTAATATCATCTCCCAGGGGCGGTGATAGAAAGTTACTGGTGACAACGTTGACCGGCAGCCATAGGAGCGTCAATACGAGAACCAAACATATGGACAATGCAGGACCGCGATTCCATTTGCTAATCGTCGTATAGATTCGTCCAATACCTTCAGCTATTAGCAAAATCACTAGTGGGGCTAAGAATAGAACAAACCGGCCTTTGAGCGGGTACTTTTGCAAAGCCGCTGCCACCAGCGCCAGAATAAACGGTAACGCTGTAATGAACAAAATTTTCCAGTCGCGTATTAATAGCGACATCATGCCGATGATAATTAGTAATGAACAAACTATGGATATAAATTGGAAATCCATACCCGAGCCAACAGTTCCCAATAATGACAAATAAGTTTGTATGAGCCAATCCAAATGATGTAAGATCGGTCGGGGCATGAACGCATTACGCCAATAACTTTGCAGGGAAGAATCTGCGACCAGATAACGGAGGGAGACTAAATATGTCGCCCCAAAGGAAGCAATCCATGCTATTCCCATGCCTATGGTCCAGAGAAGAGATTTATCCCTTTTGTGGATCAGTTTTTCAAAGAATAAAACTAAACCAATTCCGGCTAAAACAAAAGCGGATGGGTGTGACAGCCAAATTGAAATGAAACCGGCGGCACCCAATAGTAAAAAATCATTCGGACGAGGGTCTTCCTTGAGACAACGGAATGCCAGATAAATCAATAACAATACGAACATTGCGTCGCTGGAATATTGTTTTAGCTCGGATGAATAATAAATTAATGGCCACGACATGGCAAACAGAAGGACGGCCAGGAAACCGCCCGTCCCAAAATATTCACGGGCAATTCGATATATCAGGTAAACCGCCAATAGACCCGATAAAAGCGGAAATAATCGCAGGATGTAATCCTTGTTGCCCATTATTGTTATGAACAATTTCTCTACGAACAGAAAACCAACTGGCGCACCTTGATCGTAATCCAGAGGCTGTGCCAGACTGCCAAATGTGCGATTGACCAGATTGAGCGCCAGATTTGCTTCATCATGCCAAAAAGAGCGGTTGGCAATATATTGCCGCAACCGCAGCACGATTCCTAATATAACCAACAACCATCCGATAAAACCTGGTTTTAATAATCTCTTCAGGCGATGCCACAATACTTTTATATCCACTTTCATTACGCTCTGCCTCTATGAACTTGATCTGATGAGATTATATCGCTTTCCGTTGGTACCCCACTTAATTTGATAATCCCCTGCTGCAATGCCAAGCTCTCGCTATGATTTTATACAACTGGGAATTATGGGTTCAGATTATATAAATATACAGCTGCGCCTATGGCTTGAAAACTGTCTGTCACCGAACCAAATTGATCGAGATATTGAACGTAAAATGTCAGCATATCTCTTTTGCAGCCACCGCAAGCAATGATATTTGAAAAGATGATCCAATTCATCCAGGCACCGGAGCGATAAATAAATGAGCAATAGCCCAACCATGACATCGCTCGAATATTGCTTTAGTTCGGATGAATAATAAATTAGAGGCCAGGAAATGGCAAAAAATAGCGCTGCGAAGAGACTGCCGATTTTGCTTTTGACCAAGGAATTGACGATTAGATAGGAAAGAATACCAGCCAGAATTCCAGAGAAAAGCGGAAATAAACGCAGGATATAATCTCTGTTTCCCAAAATGGTAATGATGCTTTTTTCAATAAATAAAAAACCGACTGGCTCACCTTGTTCATAATCCAGCGGTTTCATCAATCCCCAAAAATTTCGGTGGGTTAGATTCAGCGCCAAGGTGGCCTCATCGACCCAGAAAGAACGATTTGCAATGTATTGGCGCAATCTTAAGCCAATACCCAACGCAACCAATAACCACCCTATAAACCCCGGCTTTATTGCGATGACCTTCCATCGGTTCCACATTGCTCGCATGATTGTTCCCATTTCCATGATTCTATAAATTTAATATTGATTATATCCCTTCCTTTTTGCCCCGCTTCAAATTGACAATCGCCCACCGCCATGTTAGACTCTCGCAACAATTTCATAAATTGCCTGCACCAAGCCGCAGGTATGTCTGTACTCATCCAGAGAGGCAGAGGGACCGACCCTTTGAAGCCTCGGCAACCGTTCAGGCGGTGCCAATTTCGGCAGACGATACGTCTGGGAGATGAGAGTTGACCTTATAATAATGTCGCCTCTCATATGAGAGGCGTTTTTGTTGCCTGTGATGTGAAGGCAAAATGATGAAGTTCGGCGCGTAATAACGAGAGACCTCCGAGTTCTGACCACCTCGCGCTGGACGATGCGGAGAGATTGACGCCATCCCTCCG
>JAJYOH010000254.1 GCA_021796315.1 Chloroflexota bacterium | reverse complement strand
TAACGCGTAATAGGCATTGCCCAGGTTGCTGAGAGCCGCTCCTTCGCCAGACACGTTCCGAACCTCACGCGAAATCGCCAACGCCTGCTCATGGAATTCGATTGCCTTGCGTGCTTCACCCAGATCCAAATATGCGTTCCCCAAACTGCCAAGAGCCTCGCCTTCGCGGCGGCGGTCACCAATCTCGCGCGCAAGTATCAGGGCCCGATTATAGAAATCTTTGGCCCCCTGCAACTCGCCCGCAAGATAGTATGCATTCCCTAGCCGGCCAAGAGCGAGCAACTTACCGGCCCGGTCGTCCGAATGCTGGAGCAAAGATACGGTCACATCAAACCATCGAATCAACTCTCGAGGATGGAGGCGCAAAAAAATTACGTTGGCATCGGACACAACATGGAATTTATAGAGCAAGGGAATGTCCCGAGTATCCCGGCTGTGCTCATGGGACCAACGCTCCCCTTTGAAGATATTTTCCTGCTCGCGGTCAAACAACTGCAAGGCGTCAGGCACATTCCGGCCGCCTTCTGCATACCGCGATTCAGCCAGTCCCAGGACAAACCCATAAAAACTGGCGTGACGGCGAAAGGCTTCCCGGCTTTTTATTACCACGATTCATCCTTATAATAGTTATCACTTTGGGCATTGCGCTGATTCATTATAATGTCCGGTGAACACTGCTGGGAGCTTTGCCGAAACCCAAGCACTCGACCTCGGATTTTTTGTTATCCTCCGCTGCACAAGAAAAAACTCTGTAAGGCAAGAGGTTCAAAAGCGCTGCCCTTCAGAACAAGACGATATGGTTTCCAAACATGATGCTAATTTGAAACATGCACAGTGCTTCGCAGAGATCCTGCTTCACGCTGATAAGTTGTATGAGAAAGGGGACAATCATCTCGAACAGGGATTGCTCTTATTTGATGAAAATGCAAAGAACATCGAAAGCGGCCAGGCGTGGGCAGCGCGACAAGCAGATCAGGACGAGAGCGCGGCGTCCCTTGCAAGCGAGTATCCAGAGCGTGGCGCACACTGCCTGTACTTAAGACAAAAACCGATAGAGCGAATTACATGGTTCAATAGCGCTCTGAAGGTAGCCCATATACGTGGTTTTGAGATGCTCGAAGGCATCCTGCATGGCAAGATCGCATCCTGACCTGCTCGGATTCGGTGCGAGCGATAAGCCCGCTAACTTAAATGAGTATATGCTTGAGAAGCAATCAAAAAGAATTATTGCGCTATTGAATCAATTCGACAACTTATTCGCTCAGTTTGATCGCTACCATATTTCCTTTCGCCGCCTGAGTGTCCCCGTGCTGATCATTTGGGGAAAGAAGGACAATGTGTCAGACAGCGCCAAACTAATGCCGCAATTCGCATCTGATCTGAGTGTGCCACGCGATAATATCCATATTTTCGAAGATGCAAATCGTTTTCTGCCGGAAGATAAAGCGGATGCAATTTCAGAAAAGGTAAAAAAGTTCATGGGGAAATAAACAAGCCGCAACAGATGCATCTTTGAAACAATCGCCACTCTGAATGGGGGCGGCGATTGTTATTTTCGTTCAAATCCATTGTCTAGTTCTTTTTCAACCAGTTAACGGGTTGTTGTTATCGATAATCGCCCCCCAATAGGTTGTGTTCCTGCGTGTGCACGCAAAGGTTGTCAGATAGCGAGTGGTAAAAGTGAGCGTGCGGAGACGAGTTTTTGCCACTCGCCGCTCATCCAAGCAGTTCGCGCTTTGGCGGTCAAAATAGCGCCATCCAAATTCCATTGTGCGCCAGGAAGTTTAAGGCGCTGGGTGACGATTTGTTTACAGCCGCTTTCAATGATGCCGCTGCCAATCAGTAAGCCCGAAGAGGGGAATTGGTCATAGCGCATTCGTTCCAGATTGTTGCGATAGTAAGTAAGAGACTGCTGCGCCCACTTGGATTTTTTAGCCAGCGGGCGACAGGCTTCGATGACCAATTCCCCTCTTCCTTGCCATAAGTCTTCCGTAACCTGTCTCAGCCAGTCCTGGCGTTCTTCCAGATTTGGAAACGCCTCTTCCGCAATGCGCTTCAAACGGTCAGCGGCGTGATACCAATCGACAATTTGAATGGCGTTCGGAAAGTATTGAGCAATCAAATTCCAAATCCAAACCGCGCCATCGCAGATAAAAACCAGCAGGCGTGCGCGGTCTGCGCCAGCAGCACAGCCCGTCGCCCACAATAACTTGCCAAACTTTTTTGCCTCGGCAATGTCACAGAAATATTTTTTGTTCCTGGCGCGTAACACAACACCTTCGCGTTGTTCTTTCTCCTTTTGGCGCGTGGATTGCTGGCGCACAGGCACAACTTCGCCTTCGTACCAACAGCCAGCCTTCAAATCACGCCATGTTTCGCGGTTTTCCACCGCTTTTTCCTGTGGATCGCGCGGTTCAATCCGTACTTTTGCTGCATCAATTGAGCCATACAAAATATCGGGTGTTACAGGCTGGCTGCGTTCTCGTTTCTGTAGGCTTTTCTCATTCTGCATTTCTTTGACCAAGGCTTGATCCGCTTGCCGCTGGAGTTCGCCCATTTTTTGAGTTTCGCTGCGGATCGTATTCTCCGACACTTCAAACAGCAGGTATTCTTTCAACCATTTTCGCCCTTCATCGAACGACTCCTTGATCCCGCTCAAGGCGATCAGGTGCGCCAAGCCTGCCGTCACCTTGCCTGCTTCTATCCCATAACGACGATCCACGGGCACACATCCGTTTTGGCAGGTACAGCCTGCGTAATACGCTCTTTTATAAACCACTTTACCAAACACGCTCCAAATCGTCGCGGCACGACGCCTTTGGTATTTCAGTTTGCCGCCACAGGCACATTCGATTTCTGTTTCCAATTCTCCATCGGCATTCTCCAAAAATTGCTTCAATGCGCTTTGCCCGATTGCCAGCAGGTTTTTACGCAACGCCATTTCAATATCGCCAACTCGGACGCTTTCCGCTTCCGTTTGCTTCACTGCCTCTTCAATGACTTCCGCCAACATTTTGCCTATTTGGTTTATCTTTTCAATGTTATATTCCATTTCGAACCTCGGGTAGTTTGGTTTGGTTGGTCCCGAACTATCCTACCTGAGGTTTCCTCAACCTGACAACCTTTGCGTGCACACATATCAGGATGGCAGTGGTCAACAGATTGCAGAAGGCGAAACAACGTTGCCCGGTTGGCGAGACTTCGAACGTTCAGTTGCCCTTGCTTTCGGCGGAATATCACAGGAAAGTAAATTTATTTTCGATGTTCTTATCGCAGACCCAAAACGAAAAGATGTTTACTTTGGTATTTCGTGCAAAATGCGGCGAACATTGAAGGATACGAAACGAACAGGCCGCGTTACTCTTGAGCTGTCGAATTCTTCTGGTACATTTTGGGAAAGATTAAGGCGGCAGGATATCAATCAGCAAAATTACAAAAGCCAACCTTTTGAAGTTGCTCAAGAGTTGTTAACGCAAGAGCGGGAATGGCACAAAGCAGTTGGCCTACAAGCAGGTGGCGCAGTAGATTTATCGCGAAGTTTTTATCTTGCACTTTCTTGGAATACTAAAGGCGAATATCAATTATTTAAGTTTTCTCTTGATTTGCCAGACGCCGCTCAATTATCTTGGGATTTCCCGAAGGTTGAAAATAATGGCGAAGAAAAACATGGTCGACGATTGCGCGGGCAGGATAAATCCGGCACATTGTTTGAATGGTATGGTGAATCTGGCGGCCAACTGAAATATTATCCACTTGTCCAAAATGCTCTTTGGAAATCGGAAATTTTTCAACTCGAACCTTTACCCGCTAATTGGAATACAAAAAACGGAATCTTGGCAAAGGCAAAGGATTATTTCCCTGATCGCTGGAAACTGCTGAAATAAATCAGTATCACAAAAATTATCTCCATTCTCACTTCACCGATGAAACGAAATAGAAAACCAACCTTCACTCGATCTGACCGAGCCAGTCTCGAATTCCGCATTCGTAATAATCAAGGCGTATAATACCCGCAATGGCTTCCGTCAGCGTTCAGGTGCGTAGTCCGCAAAGCGGCCCGTTGCGTCCAATGAATATCCTGCGCGACCTGCCGCAAGTGGCAGATTTGATCGAGCTATGCTTTTCGTCCACAATGGACGAAGACGGCCAATCCTTTCTGCAGGAAATGCGACGCGCCAGCCGCGACAACAATTTCCTGCGCTGGGCCGGCCAGGTCGTGGACAGCACCTCCCTGCCGATGATCGGCTTCGTGTGGGATGAAAACGGCAGGATCGTCGGGAACGCCAGCGTTGTCCCACAAAATTTCAAAGGCAGAAAAGTATTGATGATCGCCAACGTTGCCACGCACCCCGATTTTCGGCGGCGCGGCATCGGGCGCGCACTGACCGAACGCGCTCTGCAATATGCGCGTCAAAAAGGCGCGAAGGAAATCTGGCTCCACGTCCGCGAAGACAACCCAACAGCCATCAAAATTTATGAAGACTTGGGATTCGTCGAACGCGCCCGGCGAACGACTTATTACACCGCGTCCAATGCGGCGACTCAAGCGGCTCAAACCGGGACATCAAAGCGGGTGACCGTTTCCAAGCCGAATCCACGCGATTGGCTTCTTCAACGCGAATGGCTGAAGCGCGCGCATCCCGACGAATTGAACTGGTACGCACATTGGGATTGGGACTCGCTCGGTCCCGGCCTTTTGAATTTTTTGCATCGTTCGTTGATCGAATTTGATGTGCGGCAATGGGCCGCCACGCAGGACGGCAAATTGCTGGCGACCGTCAGTTGGATGCCGTCCATGCGCGCCTCGAACTCGCTGTGGATCGCAGCGAAGCCCGATGGTGACGCGTCCGGCCCAACGTCCGCGTTGGAAGCGGCACGGAGCGAACTCACGCATTATCGCAGATTGACAGTCGAATATCCCGCGGGCGAAATGACCGACGCGATTCAGTCTGCTGGATTCACTCCGTTCCGCACGCTGATCTGGATGCGAGCAACTTCCTGATTCATTATGCGTATTGACTCTCGAAAGGAGAACGCACAATGACTCGATTTATTCTCCGCTGGATCATCAACGCGGTGGCAATTTTTCTTGCCATCCGTTTTGTTCCAGGAATCACGCTTGAAAGCGGATTGCTTGGAGTCATCTGGCTGGCTCTGATCTTCGGATTGGTGAACGCTTTCGTTCGGCCATTACTAAAGATCATGACCTGCCCGTTGATCATTCTCACGCTCGGCTTGTTCACGCTGCTCATCAACACATTTCTGTTCTGGCTGACCGGACAGATCGGCCAATTTTTCGGAATCATGATTACGATCAATGGCTTCTGGCCCGCGTTCCTAGGTGCATTGGTTGTGAGCATCGTCAGCGTTATCTTGACGCTGGTGTTGAAAGATGAGCTAAAAGGTTCACATCGCTAATAATGAATTTCCCCGGACAAGTGGAGCGGATTTGCAATCCGCTCCTACGTTTTTAATCCCGGCAAACCACCAGACGATGTTGACATCTTCGCTGCCTGCAAAATCGCCTGCGACATGGCTTCTGCCGCAAATGTTCCGATGGTTGTCACATCGGACTTTTTATTTCCAGTTGATAATGCGAAAATCGTATCGCCATCGAGCATCGTGTGCGCGGGACGGATGGTACGCGCCAGTCCATCGTGAGCCATCTGTGCGACCTTCGTCGCCTCGACTTTCGTCAGTTTCGCGTTGGTTGCCACCGCTCCGATGACTGTATTGGCTTTCGTGGCAAATTGCATCACATTACGTCCCGCAAATGTTTGCATCATCTTCAATGTATCCGCAAAGTGCAGCGAACCTTCCGCAAAATACTCTTTGCCGCCGACTCGAATCGGCCCGACTTTTCCCGATCTCAAACCCGCAATAACTTTTCCATCTTCGATAACATCGCCAAACGCGTTGACCGCGACGATTGCGCCGACAATAATCCCGTTTCCGATGTTGATGCTTGCGCTTCCCAACCCGGACTTCATGGCGAGCGCGTTGCCAAATAACTTTCCCACGCTCGCGCCGGTCCCCGCGCCGACGTTTCCTTCCGCGGGCGCGGCCTTCGATGCGGCAAGACAAGTCTGATAACCCATCTCTGCATCGGGGCGAACATTCTTATCGCCGATATTCAAATCGAACAGAATCGCGGCGGGGACAATCGGAACTTTCGCAACGCCGCTATTGAATCCGATTTTATGTTCGTCGAGATAACGCATCACACCGCTGGCCGCGTCGAGTCCAAACGCGGAACCGCCTGCCAATAAAATCGCGTGGACTTTCTGAACAAGGTTGATCGGGTCGAGCAAATCTGTTTCGCGCGTGCCGGGCGCACTGCCGCGCACATCCACGCCAGCGACCGCGCCCTTGCGGCACAAAATAACAGTACAACCAGTCAATGCCGCGCCGTTTTGCGACTGGCCGACTTCGATGCCAGGAACATCAGTAATCGTGCCGTTCATGATTTTCTATTTGAGAATGCGAGCCAACTCAATAAATTCTTCCCATTCTTCCTGAAAGAAATGAACGGTGACGTTGTTGAGTTCGACATGATAGGTTGTTTCACCATCGGGTTCTTCGGCTTTCCAGATCATGTAATTTTCGGTCTCGGCGAGAGTCTCGGTGCGGGGTTCACTATTGTTATTGGACATGCGATTCTCCTTGGAAATTTAACGGTTGATAAATCAGCGGCAATCAATTTGATTTGACGGCGCGCTCTCGAAGTCCGCGCCAGAGGCGGCGGATTTGAATGATCAAACGCGAAGCAAATGGCGGTGCGGGCTGAGTCTCCGGTTCGGGCCATGGATTCAAGTCCAGCATCTTTCGCATGGCATATCGCCAGAAAAGCATCGCAGTGGCTAGGATCGGCGCAGCGATCACCACGCCGAGGATTCCAAGATAACTGGCGGCGATGAAGGCGGCCACCAGCACCGCGGCGGGATGGACACGCAGAGCCTGTGCGATGATGCGTGGCGTTACAAAGTTATCGTACGTCTGGTCAATGATGATCGCCAGCGCGACGCACAGGATCATGTAATACAGCGGCGACATGCCAAACGGCCTTGCCGGTTGGAAATAAGTTACGAGGCCAAGGGTTGTCCAGGTAACGAACGCTCCAACGTACGGAACGAATTTGGAAAGCCCAGCCAAGAATGCAATCCCAATGGCATATCCGACGCCGAGCACACCGAACACAACGGTGTATGTGAGGGCAGTCAAAATGAAGACGATGACTTGCCCGCGCAGGAACGCATTCCAAATCAGCGTCAGTTCATGACCAATGCGGCGAATATCGTCGGCGTAGCCTGGAATCTCCAGCGAAACGAGGCGGTTAAGCGGGCCGCCGCTTTCAGCCAGCACGAAGTATGAGACCAGCAAAACAAATAATGTCCAGCCGAGGAATTGTGCCGCGCCGCCCGCGACCGCGCTGAGCACATCGCCGGTTCGTCCGAGCAAAGGCTGGATCAAACCAAGCAGTTGATTGCTCAATTGATGCAAGTCGAGCGTACGGAAGTCAATCGAGAACGGACCAATATAATAAATCTGCCCTGATAATTCTTGAATCAGATTAGGCAGGGAGGCCAGATACTCCTGAACGATGGCGACCAGACTTTGAATCTGCTGGATCAATCCCACGCCGCCAAGCGTCAACATGCCTAGCAAAAAGATTATGATTATCAGGTACATCAAAGAGACAACGATCTGCCACGAGATATGCGTGATGCGCTGAAGAAAGCTGGCAACAGGATGAAACAGATATGCCAACACGAAAGCCATCAATAACGGACCGATGATCTCATGGAATTGGATAAATAAGCCCGCCACGATGGCGACAACGGTCAGAGCTACAACCAGTTTGGTTGTAGCACCCCACGACGGAGAGGAAGGAGTTGAAGACTGGGTCACAATGCACCGCCTTGTTATATCCGATTGTAGTCAATGCCCGATAAATTTACAACCGCTTAAACAAAAATGCTCCCGCGACTTTGCGGGAGCATGGCAAGTATTCTGCTACTGGCAGCCGGTCAGGAACGGGAGGAATGTGCACCACAAATAGTTCTGGTCAATGTACCATAACGCGCCGACACATACACAGATCAATAATAAAACGCCCACACCGATAAAAATCGGAAGCGAATTATTCTTTTTAGCAGGCGTTACCGACGGTGTGTAATACTGTTGAGGTGCGGGGGTCACT
>JAJYOH010000253.1 GCA_021796315.1 Chloroflexota bacterium | reverse complement strand
ATTCGGCAGATGGATTCAGCGTTCCCGCGCCCTTTACTGTCTCGGAACTGGAAATGGATGCTGTGTTACCGGAGCGGGCATACACTAAGCAGGAGCTTCAAACCTATCTGGAATATGCACGCGCCAAGTGCCATGCAAAAATTGAGAGTCTTGCCGACGAAAACGAACCTCAACACGTTCGGGAGAACTGGCGTGTCAAGACCGTCGCCGAGTTGCTACTCTATACCATGCGGCATGTCCAGGAACACACCGCACAGTTGAACATGCTTCTGGGACAGAAGACCGGCTCTGCACCCGGCTGGGTCGGGCAGGTCACTATTCGCTAGTCCAAGTGTTCTTTATCCCAACAGCAGATTGGACGCATCGTGAACTCGATGCACAGATAATAATACAATCCTTATGCTAACCATTGACCTCGAAACAGCTCGGCGTTTCATTCTCGGCAAGCAGGGACTATGGCCCGGGCGGCGCTGGCGCGGCGTCAAGGGTACGGAGCGAGCCATGCGTGCCATGGAGTATTTGCAACTCGACCCGTTGCAAATCACTGCTCGTAGTCAGGACATCACCCTGCATAGCCGCGTGCTCGATTACACACCGGGCCTGTGGGAGGACGTGACGTATCGTCAGCGCAAGTTCTTCGATTGGGGAGGCTGGCTGGCCACCCGACCAATGGACGAATTGCCACATTGGCGCGTGGTCATGCGCCGCGAGCGCGACGGCCACTCCGGCGACTCGCGGATTCACCACATGGCCCGCGAGCATGCGGACGCCATCGCGGAGATGCGGACCATTTTGCGCGAGCGCGATGTCGTGAGCAACCGTGACTTCGAGATGGCAACGCGCACCCGGACGCAAAGTTACCGCGGCCGCAAGGATAGCGCGCTGGCTTTGTATTATTTGTGGCGCACCGGCGAAGTGATGACACACCACCGCGAGCGATTCGAGCGCGTATATGCTCTCACGGAAAAAGTCGCGCCCGCACATTTGATTTACGAGAGCAGTGAGGCCGAGGCGGATCGTTTCCTGATCAAAAAGGAAGTTGGCTTCAACGGCCTGACGCGGATCAGCCGTACGCCTGAAGGGTATCACGGGCGCGGTGAACCGGATCGCGCCGCGCAGAAGATGCGTGAGGGGATGTTAGCTGACGGTGATTTGATCGAGGTGCAGGTGGAAGGCTGGAAGGCGTTGCACTACGCGCTGGGCAGTGACGCCAGGACGTTGCGCGACTTAAGCGCTGGACGCATCCCGAAGGCATGGACATCGTTGGAGACGATCGCGACGGAAGAAGTCGTCTTCCTCGCGCCGCTAGACCCCGTCAGCGCACGCGGGCGGGCCAAGGTTTTGTTCGGCTTCGATTATGTGTGGGAGGTGTACAAGCCCGAGCACCAGCGCAAGTTCGGCTATTATGCGTTGCCAATCTTGTGGGGCGACCGGCTTGTGGCGCGCTTCGACAGCAAATTCGACCGAGCGACGAATACGTTTGTCATCCTCGGTTTGTGGTTGGAGAATAAGGCTCTCGGCAAAGATGAGGCCTTTGCGGAGGCGTTGGCCCGCGGCTTCGCGCGCTTCGTTACGTTTCTTGGCGCGGACAAGCTGAATGTGAAGGCCATTTCCGAGTCGCTCCTGCGCCGACGCGCGACCAACTTCATCCCGTAGAGCTTAGGCGCGTGAGATCAGTCATTGCTTGATTTCAGCTAGCGTTGGGTAGCTGGGGAAGGAATTGACGCATCGAGCGGTGCATGAATGTGTCCATCCATTTGCGGATGATCTTCGATAATTGAACCTAGTCGGTCATAGTTAAGCCTTCTTTTTAGTTAAGCGGCCTTAACTTTATATGCGAGTTAAATTTTTGTCAAGGCGGTGGAAATTAGGCGGTGGAAATTAGAGAAGTGTAGGAAATTTCACCACAGTGCAAAAAATTGAAGCACCGAAAACATAAGAGCGCCCATTCGATGGCGCTCTTAGTCAGGACAATATCAGCGGTTAATCGCCGTAACGTTCCAGTTTGTAATCGATCTTGGTTTTTCGCCGCACCCGCCGGATGGCTTTGCGGTTTCTATAAACGGTGATGACCGTCCTGCCCTTCCGGCTCAAAATGACGAGCGTACCTTCGAGTTTTGCATAGGTATCATTCCCCTGGTCGGAAGCCGGAATATCGCATTTTCTCAGGAAACAATGGATCGCTCCTGCACGTCGGTACCTTTGACCGTGCTGGATGACGTATTCAATGGCGCTGTCAGATAAGCCGCGTTGTGCGATTCTTGTAAGAGCATGTTCAGAGTAACTTAAGTGATTTTGCAAGACTCTCTCCCTTTCTTTTTTGCCACCAGTTCTCTTCCACTGACGTTCCAACGACCCTAATTTTTCCCCATTATAAAGGAACCGTTCAATAATTGAGATGCAAAAATATAATAAAAAGGTACTGACATTTGTCAGTACCTTTTCGTGTTTACTTGTTTCTTCGAAGCGCCTGATAAATGGCGTTCGTTCCAAAATCCAGCGAGGCGGCGGGGATCCTTTCGTCGGCAGCGTGGATAACGCCGGAGAAATTAAAATCTTCGGGCAGTTGCATCGGCAGGAATCCATAAGTTTGGATTCCAAGCTTGGAGAAAAATCTTCCGTCGGTGACGCCGCTCAAAAGCAGCGGGATGGGCGTGCCAGTTGGGTCGGCCTCGCGCAGGATTCCGGCCAGAGTGTCGAACAGGCCCATGTCGGGGTCAGCCGGTCCGGGGTCGAACTGAACGACTTCGAGTTCCACATCCGCACCGACGATTGCACGCATCTCATTCAACATATCCTCCGGCTTAAAGCCCGGCAGCAAACGCCCATCCAATTCCACGCTGACCTGGCTTGGGATCACGTTGATCTTTTCGCTTCCGCGCAAAATAGTCGGGCTGGCCGTGTTATGCAGAAGCGGACGGAACACGCGCGCATTGGCGCCCAGCATGTTCATGACGCCATCGGCCAAAGCCGGATTGGTGAGCTGGCCGAGGACCAGTCCGGTTACTCCGCCCAACGCGGATGACATAGCGCCGAACATCGAACGCGCTGCGGGTGTGACGTGAACGGGCAATTGATTCGAATCGATCTGCTCAAGAAATTTTGCAAGACGCGCCGTGGCGCCGCCGCGCACCGGCATGGAGCCATGGCCGCCTTGTCCGCGCACGGTGGCTCGTATCCAGCAGATTTGTTTTTCAGCGACCTCGATCGGATAAAAGCGCTTCCTCCCGACCGTGAGCGTGAACCCGCCAAATTCGCCGATGGCATACCGGACGCCTTTGAACTGTTCCGGATATTTCTCGACGAGAAATTTTGCGCCGTAATCGCCTCCGGCCTCTTCGTCGCTGACGATGGCGAGGATCACATCGCCCGGTAATTTTTGGCTCTCAACTTTGGCGCGGATGAATGCGGCCACCATCATCGCCACGCCGCCTTTCATGTCGAGCGCGCCGCGGCCCCAGATGAATCCATCGACAAGTTTTCCCTCGAACGGCGGATGAGTCCATTGCTGATTCGCCGTGGTGACAACATCCACGTGGCCGTACAAAAGAATCGGCGCGGCGCGGCCTTCGCCTTTGATACGCGCCACCAGATTCGGACGATTGGGATCGAGTGCGAAAATTTTGGTTTCGATGCCTGCGTCTTTCAACAATCTGTCGATGTAGTTGATGCACTCAACTTCATTTCCCGGCGGATTGGTGGTGTTGAATTGGATTAATTTTTGCAAAAGTTCTGCGGGACGTTCGTGGATGGATGGTGGATTGTTTGAAGGTGACATAGTATTTTCCTTTTTGCGGGTTTATTGTGGACATATTTATTGAGTGGGGAATTACTCAAAATGCGCTTTCAGATTCAGAACGCGCTTCTCCAACAAGTTCCATGAGAGCAATGAAACTAAAATAATACAAAAAATAGATGCGGCAACTAATGACAGACTGGTCACCGCGCCTTTTAGATTTGCTTTCAAGAACTGTTGGTTGAGAAGAAAAATAATTGGCGCGTGGACCAGATACATGGCGTAACTATATTTCCCAAAGAAGCCCAATATCCCGTTGCGGAAGCTAATTCTCAACCAATTGTTTTCGGATAAGGATTTTAGTAACACGATCAATGATCCGCCAAACAAAGCCAATGCAGAAAAGGACCAGGTTGTGATCATGGTGTTTTTTGAAAATGGCTCTGTTGATTTTCCTGTCAGGATAAATATCATTGCCAACAGAGATAATCCTAAGACAGGCCAGGCCAAACGTGGCAACCAATTTTTCCATGTTTGAGATTGATAAGCGATGGCGATCAAGGCTCCGATCATCAAACCGTCCAGCCGCGTGAAGGTCGCATAATAATTTATTTTCTCGGCATAATTTAAATCCAAAGGCAGGTGGCTGATGAACAACCGGAGACCCAATGAAAAAACGAATGCCACTGATGCCACTATTGCCAACTTTCGATTATCCAGCCACTTAACGATCGTCGGCCAAATTAAATAAAATTGTTCTTCGATGGCAAGCGACCAGGTTACTGTCAGATAAGCAGAAACTGGTTTCTTTAAAATATACAACCAATTTTGTTGGTAGAAAACAAAGAAGGGCCATGAAGATTGTTCCTGAATTCCGCGTGTCGTTTCCAGCAACGGCAGAAAGATCAGCAATAATCCAACGACAACATAATAAACCGGGAAGATGCGCAGGATTCTTCGAGCATAAAAGTTCTTGAAATAATTCGATTTTTCGCGCGCTCGCAACAGAATGTCGGTTATCAGAAAGCCGGACAAAACGAAGAAGAGATCGACGCCCAGCCATCCGATTTGCATCGAATTAAAGACTGATATCATAATCGGGCTTCCAGTGAATGTTTCCGCATACGGCGCGACGTGATACAGAATCACCAGCAGAATTGCCAGCCCGCGCACTCCATCCAGTTCCCTGACTCTCTCCATTAAATCTCCTACTGCGCCGTATTGCCGCCATCGACCAAAAGCAAATGTCCCGTGACAAAAGATGAATCGTCAGATGCCAAAAATAAAACTGCCCGCGCAATTTCCTCCGGCTTGCCGAAACGTCCCATCGGAAGATAAGCGCTCGATTCTTTCATGGCTTCTTCAACAGTCACCGGGTCGGAGCCTTCGAAATAACCTTTCTCGACCCAGCGGTCAACGAACGTATCGCCGGGGCAGACAGCATTGACGCGGATGTTATCGCGCGCATAATCGAGCGCCATGGATTTCGTCATCATGCCGACCGCGCCTTTGCTGGCGATGTATGGAAACGCATTTTTCCCGGCCACCACCGACCAGTCCGAACCGTTGTTGACGATCACGCCTTTTCCCTGCTTCTTCATGTGCGGCAAAACCAGTTTACACATGCGCCACACCGATGTCATGTTGATCGCCAGCGTGTCGTCCCAAATATTTTCTTCGGTCGTCTCGGCGGTTCCACTGGTGACGATACCAGCGTTATTAAATAAAATATCGATGCGGCCAAATTCTTTTAGCGCAACATCCACCACATTTTGACAATCTTCCACTTTAGTGTGATCCGCTTCGACGAATACGCAGCGGACTCCCTTCGAGCGGATCTCGTTTGCGACGGTTTCGCCTAAAGCCGAGCGTCGGCCTGTGATAACGAGAGCCGCTTCCTCGTCCGCGAAAAGAAGCGCAGTTGCTTTGCCAATGCCAGACGTCGCGCCGGTGATGATGGCAATGCGTCCATTTAGTTTTCCTGTCATGGAGTCCTCTTTACAAAGTCATTAAAACAATGGCGATCAATGCGGCCACGATGCCCAGCCACTGGTTGCGCGAAATGCGTTCCTTGAGAATCAGCCAGGCCAGCAAAACCGTCGCGCCTGGATAAAGCGAACTGAGCACCGCCGATACATCCAGCCGCCCGGTTTTGAGCGCCAGAATGTAAAACACATTTCCACTGACATCCAAAATGGCATTGGCAGCCACCACCTTCCAGGCGTTGCGCGGCACGGAAAGCGATTCGCGCCGCATCAGGACGAAGACCAGCAGGAGCAACGTTCCGGCGGTGCGCGATGCAACCATCGGCCAGACCACGGATGGAGTCAATCGAGTGGCGGCGCCCATCAAAACGAAGTAGGAGCCGAATCCGAGTCCCGCCAGAAGCGGCAGGCGCAGGTCAGCCAATCGGCCGATGTGAAATTTTTCTTCCGAGTCGCCCTGTGAGATCATCCAGACTGCAACGAGCGCAAATCCAAAGCCGGCGAACTGAAACAGCTTGGGCAGGCCATCCATGATCCCGCCGACGATAACGGGCAGGGTGGCGGCCAGCAACGCGGAGACCGGCGCGGCGATGCTCATCTGGCCTTTGATCATGCTGTAATAAAGAACCAGCAGTCCCATCGAACCGAGCATGCCCGCCAGCCCGGCGATCAGGATTGGAAAAAGCGCCGGAAAAGTTTCGCGGTAGATGCCAGCCACGACGAACAAAAGCAGCAGGCCAAAGAAATCGCCGAAAAGTACCGCGCGGTACGCGCCCAGTTTTCGGCTGGACAGACCGCCTGCAAAATCGCCCGCGCCCCACGTCAGCGCGGAGGTAAGGCCGAATAGAATGGAAAGCAAAAGGATACCTCGTTGATGATCTTGAAAATGTGAACTATGTTTTTCCCGCTGCTTTTGCGCGGTCTAAAACTTTTTGCGCGTTCTTCACCAGCGGCATGTCGATCATTTTCCCGTCGAGATCATACGCGCCCGCGCCTTTGGCCTGATTGGCTTCAAACGTTTCAACGACTCGTTTTGCGTAAGCAATTGATTCATCGGAGGGCGTGAATGCGGACTGCACCGGCTCGACTTGATTCGGATGGATGATCTGCTTGCCGCTGAATCCCAAACGTGCGCCGAACTGCGCTTCTTCCCGGACGATGGCCGGGTCCCGGAATTCGACCGTTACTATGTCGATGGCCTGGATTCCAAAAGCCGCTGCCGCGTTGAGAGTCGCGAGGCGGGCGTAAATTAATTCGTCGGCTTGACGCGTGCGAGTTGCGCCGAGGGACGCGGCATAATCTTCGCCGCCGAAGATCAAAGCATCCAGTCGCGGATGAGACGCGATCTCTTTGAGATTCAAAATTCCCCTGGCGGTTTCCACGCCGACCAAAATCCGAATCGAATTGACCGGCCAGCCGTTGGAAAGTTCCGCGGCTTCGATGATCTCGCTTGCCCATTGAATTTGACTCAACTCTTCGAGTTTGGGAATCACGATGCCATCGGGATGATACGGCAACACTGCGTGAATATCATCCTTCTCGAAGCCCGAACCGACCGAGTTGATGCGCACCAGTTTTTCGCTTTTGCCGAAATCCAATTCCTGCAAGGCGCGGACAATGGTAGTGCGCGCCTCGGCCTTGCGGTTGAGCGCCGTGCCGTCTTCCATGTCCATGCAGATGCTGTCAACGCCGAGTGTGACGGACTTGGAAACTTTTTTCCAATCATCGCCGGGCATGTATAAAAGTGCGCGTCGTGAGTGCATTCATTCTCCTCACCACAGAGACACAGAGAACACAAAGTTTTTCTTCGTGAGCACAAAGAGAATCTCTGTGAGCTTTGTGCCTTTGTGGTTAATTCTTTTGTTTTTTGAAGAACATTGCCGTTCGTTCGAACTCGACCACAATTGTACCGTCGGGTTTCTTGCCCCAGCATTTAATTCTGACAATGCCAACTTCCGGCCTTGACTTCGACTCGCGCTTCTCGATGATCTCGCTTTCGGCGTAGATCGTGTCGCCGTGAAAAACGGGATGCGGATGCACGACTTTGTCGTAGCCGAGATTCGCGACGATGGTGCCTTCGGTCAATTCTGCGACAGTCAAGCCGACGACCAGCCCGAACGTGAAAACGCCGTTCACCAATCGCTGACCAAATTCCGTCTTCGATGCAAAATCTTCGTTGACGTGCAGCGGCTGGGTGTTCATCGTCAGCGCGGAGAAAAGAACATTGTCCATCTCGGTGACGGTGCGTCCGCCGTGCTTGAATTTCATCCCAACTTCGAGTTCGTCAAAATATTTTCCGGGCATGTTGTCTCCTCTTCACCACGAAGTCACCAAGGCGCTAAGACACAAAACAAAAAGGCTCATAAGTAAAATCAAGGAGCTACGAGAATAGCGAGCAAGGAATGAAGCAAAGCCTTGCCGCGACGCCGGACGTTATGGACGAATTCAAAGAAGGCAAGATAGCAAGGCAATTTTTCTTGTG
>JAJYOH010000252.1 GCA_021796315.1 Chloroflexota bacterium | reverse complement strand
GCGCTGGAGATTAACGGAATATCCGCTCACAGCCTGGCTATTATTGATTTCGGGAGCCTGAACTGTTGGATAAGATGTTGTATCGATGAGGGGGGTGGCAAGCGGAACGCCGGCAACGGACTGCGCGGGTTGCTGCGAAATAGTTGATCCACAAGCAGCGGCAATCAACGAAAACAGAAAGAGAAGGGTAAAAAGTTTTTTCATCGTGAACCATCCAGTTTTGGAAACATGCTACCCGCTAATAATATCATGCCCGCCTGAAGAATTATCGAATCAAATCCTTTAAAGCGCCGCCCAGCGCAGGGAATTGGAATCTATACCCCAATTCCAAAAGACGCCTGGGGCGGACAAAGCGCCCATCCAAAACGAGCACACTCATTTCGCCCAAAACCAGTCGCAGCAAAAATGCGGGTGTTGGAAACCAGCAGGGTCGATGAAGCGCTTTTGCAATCGCCTGCATGAAATCCGCATTGGATGTTTGGGCTGGCGAGATCAAGTTAAATGCGCCGCGCGCGTTTTGATTTTCAAGCAGGAAATGCAATGCGCCGACTTCATCGACGAGATGAATCCACGGGACAGCTTGTTTGCCGCCGCCAAGCGGGCCACCGGCAAAAAGCCGCACAGGCAAAGCCATCAGCGGAAACAAGCCGCCGCGCGAATCGAGAACGACAGAGGTCCGGGCGATAACGCGCCGCACACCAAGTTCTTCGATGGATGCTGTGGCCGCTTCCCATTGCACTGTGAGTTGCGCAAGATAATCGTCAGCGGGCGGCGTGGATTCGTCCGCGAGATCGCCATGCAAGCCATAATGATTGACGCCGGAGACTTGTAGAAAAACTTTCGGGCGACGCGAACAGGCTTTTATAGCGGAGGCCAGCACAAGTCCGGGAAGGATGCGGGAGTCATGAAAGCGTTGCTTCTGTGATTTTGTCCACGGCCAATGTTCGAGTCCGAAACCGGTCAGGTTGACAACCGCATCCATTTCTTCGAGGCGCTTTGCCCACCCGCCTATCGTCTGTCCATCCCACTGTATCTCGTTCAAATCTCGCGGCTGGCGGCGCGTCAAAATATGAACTTCGTGTCCGCCCGATCGAAGCGACGCGGAAAAGGCCGTTCCAAGAAAACCCGAGCCACCCGCGATCAAAACTTTCATTCTAAACTCTCCTTAATTCATTATGCTATAATCGTGCCTATTGTGGAGTAACCATGCAAGAACCGGTATTAGTCCTCAATGCAAATTTTGAACCCATCAATATTTGCTCCACCCGGCGAGCCATCGGTTTGATCTTGGGAGGCAAGGCGGCGATGGTGGCAAATGGTCGCGGCTATATTCACACGATCAGGGAACTTCTTCCGCGACCATCGGTCATCCGCCTTGAAATTCAAATCCACCGCCCTCGCCCGCACATCAAGCTGACTCGCCGCGAAGTCTTCAGGCGGGATAATTATACCTGTCAGTATTGCGGACGGCGCGACCGTGGTTTAACGGTGGATCACGTTAAACCCAAACATCAAGGCGGCCAGCACATCTGGACCAACGTGGTGGCCGCCTGCCCGCCCTGCAATCATCGCAAAGGCGGACACAGCCCCGAAGAAGCGCACATGGCGCTTATGCACATTCCAAAGGAACCGCCGACCAACGCGGCTTACATGTTTGCACGGCATTTGGACGATAATTCTGAATGGTCACAATATATCAATGGTTGGTAAATAAAATCAAACGGCGCGGAATTCCGCGCCGTTTGATTTAAGAATCATTCAAGGGAAATATCAATTGAAATCCAATTCCATAAAATCTTCAGCCAGGGCCACTTCGCCCTGATAGCGTTGGCGGGCCTCGGTGACCAAATCGCCGCTGGCATATTTTCCGGTTGGATAGTGAATCAAATATAATTTTTCGGCCTCGGCCTGACTGGCAATTTCTCCCGCCTGCGTGGCAGATGAGTGTCCACGCAACGCGCCCGCCGCCTCGTGAATTAACACGTCCGCGCCGTCCGCCAGACGGATGACCTGGGCACAGGGTTCAGTGTCGCAGGAATAGGCCATTACTTTTTTAGTATGGTTGAATTCAAAACGCAATCCGATGGTGGGAAGCAGGTGCCGGACCGGGGAAGAGAAAATCCGAAAGTCGGGACAATCCAGCACGGTTGTCATTTCCTGCGCAGGCAGGCGATAAAATGCAACCGGGAAAAAGTCCGGCCATTCAGCCCAGCCATAAAAGCCCATCAAATCTTCGATGCGGTCCAGTGTGTGATGCAGGCCGTAGATGTTGATCGGCTTGCGGCGGCCCATCAGCCACATGTCCATGAGAAGAAGCGGCAGACCCGAAACGTGATCGGGATGAAAATGAGTCACGATCAGGTCGGTCAGGTTATTGAAATCCAATCCGGCCTTTTCGAGCCGCAGGATCGGGTTGCTGACGCAATCCACCAACACAGTGCGCTCTTCACCGACCACAACCATGTGTGTGTTTTCATGGTCGGTAGTTGGAATGGCATTCGACGAGCCAAGGATAATAACTTTGGGCATAGTTTACCTATTTTAAAACGCTCACTAGAATAATCGGGGTGATATATGCCTCGACCAACGCAGCGACCGCCAGCAGCGGCACAACCACACCCACAAAAACTTTAACCCAATCAGCCAGTAATTCCAAAATCATCTGTCCCATGGATTTACCCAACTGAGGCGATACCAAAACCGCGGCCATTCTCAAAACAATTGCACTGGCGATCATCAACGCCGGGATCTCGAATATCCCATGCGGAAGCAGTCCGGTCACAAACAACTCGAACGGTGAATAGCCGATCAACTTGAATACGCCCAACACGCCGCCAACCAGTCCAACGTTGATAAGGTACATGAGCATTCCCAACACGCTGAAAGAAACAATCCCTCCCAGCAGGATGAAGAATGTGGCGCGTACATTATTTGCAAAAATAAATAAAGCCGACAAATGCTGGTTGGCCTGCGCCAATCCAATGGACTCCCTGGCGCCCTTTACCACATCCGAATAATTGGCCCTGGTCGCATCAGGGAGCATTTGAGGCACGTTGACCGTTGCCCACTGATAGCTTGACCAAAATCCGATGATGGCAATGAATACCAATATCAACATTGGCACGCCCAATTTCCGCATCGTCTTCGGGACCTCGAGCCGGTACCAGCTAAAAACAGATTTACCTTCGCCTTTGAACGACACCCAGAACGTACGCCACAACCAGCGTAAATTCAACGAGTCGAATTCGCGGCCAAGCAGATACTCGCGCTGGAAATGTGCAATACCCAAACGTACCAGCAGGCCGGACACAACAACAACCGCCACAATTGCCAGCCACAGAATCTGATCCGTACCCCAGAACAACAAAACGCTTTCGCCCTGCATCATGATCGCAACCGGGATCACGATAAATGACGCCAGCAAATTGGCCGCCCGCACTGACGTTGACTGCACCGAGATCACGATCGCCGCGCTGACCATCAGCACCGCATGGGCAGTCGTCAGCATGAAAAGCAAAATCAAAGTGTAGATGCTTGGCATTTCCAGGCGCTGATGCGAAACCATCCACAGATAAAGCGCAATGGAAGCATAACTGGCGGCCAGCGGCGTCAGAATGCCGACCAGCACTTTTCCAAAATACAAATGCCAGTCTTTCATCGGCGAGCTTAACAGCGGCTCGATCGTGCCGCGTTCCTTTTCACCGACAAACGACTCCAGGGCCACAACCAGCGATATTGTGATCGGGAAGAATCCGATGATCAACACCGAAAACGGGACCAGACGGTCGGCGATCAAGTTTGAACCATATTTGGCAAAGAAAGCCACGGCTTGATGAGCGACCTCGTTCATCAAAAACGGAAAGGATAAAGTCAACACGATCAACGGAGAGAGAATGCGCCAATCGCGGAATTGATCCCTCAATTCACGGCCAGCGACCAGCCAGATCATTTGCAGATCATGACGCATAGCTCACCTCCCCACGCGTCGATTGTGCATCTGCCATCACTTTGAGATAAACCTGTTCCAGCGTACACGGTACTTCCTGAAATACCACCAGCGGCGCGTGCGCGGATGTCAACTCGCGCACCACAAGCTGATTCGTTTCGTGCGGATTCTCGATTTGAAATCTAAGACTCAACTCACTCCGCTCGAGCAGGATCGCGCCGTGAGGTATTCTCAAACCATCACCATTCCATGGCGAGGAAAATTTCGCTTCATACTCCATCACCCCCATGACTTTTTGCTTCAATTCAGCCAGCGTGCCAGACATCAAAATGCGGCCTTTATAAATAATGGCGATAATATCCGCCAATGCTTCAGCTTCCATCAGGTTATGCGTGCAAATCACAATCGTGCGTTGGGATGATTTCAAGCGGGCGATCTCATCCCGCACCAGCCGCGCCGATTCCGGGTCCATGGCGGATGTTGGCTCATCGAGCAGCAGCACAGGCGGTTCATGCATCAACGCCCGCGCCAAAGCCAGCTTCTGCCGCATCCCCTTGGAATACTCACCGATGCGCCGCATGGATGCCTGCCCCAATCCAAAATAATCCAACAAATAATCGCTGCGCAACTTGCGACCTTTTGCATCGAGACTATAGACTTTGCCAAAGAAATCCAGATATTCGGCGCCGGTCATGCGCATGTATAAACCGTGCTGCTCGGTCAACACGCCGACCGAAGCGCGCACATCCTCGCCATGCTGCGCCACATCATATCCAGCCACACGCGCCCAGCCGCGCGTGGGCATAAGTAGAGATGTCAACATGCGGACGGTGGTGGTTTTACCAGCCCCGTTCTGGCCCAGAAGCGCCAGAATCTGCCCCGGCTTTACAGACAGGGTCACGCCATCCACCGCCAGGAAGTCGTTGAACTGCTTGCTCAAATCTTCTGTTTCGATCATTGTTTGTCCAGCATAAAATGACAGGAGGACAGCGTCAATAAGACAACAGTCCTCCAAAAGTGAATCGTCCAGGATGGTTGAAGCTTATTTGGCTTTTTTCTTGGCGGCCGGCTTTTTCGTTGCCGATTTGGTTGCAGACTTTTTTGCGGTCGATGGCTTTGCCGCGGATTTTCTGGCAGCCTTCTTCTCAACAACAGGTTCCATTGATTCCGCTTCGGGTTCGGAATTTGAAGCGGGGGCATCCAAAACCGGCTCAGTCGCCATTGACGCCATTTCCGGCTCCGCCGTTCCCGGACGATGCCGCCAAACGAATACAGCGATAGCGCACACAGCCACCACCGCCATCAGAGTCTGATTGGCGTTGATCCCGCCGAGTTGCGAAGCATCGAGCCGCAAAAAGTCCAGGGAGAAGCGGATAACAGGATAGGTGATCAAATATAAATTGAAGAGGTCGCCCTTCTTAAGTCTATTGGAATATTGACGGCCCACCCACAACAGGAAGAGCATGTTAAGTAAATTCAGAATCGACTCATACAAAAAGAGCGGGTGATAGTACGAGTCGTTTTGAAATCCTGCGAGGCGATGAGACGGATCAATATAGAGCTTCCACGGCAGGTTGGTCGGTGCGCCGTAAAGTTCCTGATTAAAGAAGTTGCCCCAACGCCCAATGGCCTGGCCTAAAGCCAGGGCGGGCGCGGCAATATCGGTCCAGTCAATAAAACTAACGACAGGATATTTGCGTGTGTAAAAATACAGGGCAATCAATCCGCCCATAACCGATCCGGGGATTCCCAACCCGCCGGTCCAAATTTCCAATATATTAATTGGATGCGTGAGATAAAACAGGGTGGTGCGTCCTTCGGCGATCGCGGATGGCGATGGAGTAAAAATATGCCATAACCGGGCGCCGATTACGCCGCCAATAATAAGATAAACCAAAAGATCCCATACCATTTCAGGGTCATGACCACGACGCTTAAGTTCGTAATAAGCCAACACGCCGCCACATACCGCGCCCGACATAAGAATAATGCCATAATAAGCTATCGTGATCTTGCCGCTCGTATTGAAGACAGGCAGTGCGAATGCGGCAACCCCCAATATAAGCGTAATGATGACACCAAACAACAAATCAGGCTGCTTCTTGATAAAGCCCTGCACTGTCGAAACGAGACTAATGGCAGTCAATATCCATAACAGAATTACAATGTATAAATTGGGTATATCAAATCCACTTGGCGGGACAAACATATTCAACTCCTTGTTGATTGGTTTAGATTTTTGTGGGCCTGGGAACGTACCACCCAGATGCGCTGCAGAGCGGTGAAATTGGCAAGTATGGCGATGATCCAAACGCCGATAACGGGAAAACCGAATACCAGCGATGGACCCAAAACAAAATAGCGCTCAGCGCGCGTCAGCAGGCCTTCCTTGGCGCTGAAACTTTGCGCCTCAGCCCGCGCCTTGACATATGAAACAAGTATCGAGCCGGCTGCGGCTGCAAACGTGACGATCTCAGCCGTGTGCTGGTTCGACATGGCAAAATAATAAAGCAATGCGCCCAGGATAATGAGCTCGGAATAGCGGTCGCTGACAGAGTCGACAAAAGCGCCCCAGTCACTGGCCTCGCCGCGCAAACGGGCCATCGTGCCATCCAGCGCATCGATCGGCCAGGCGATCAACATGATGATGCCGCCGACCATGATCTGACCCCGCGCCACAAAGAAAGCAGCGATGATATTTCCAGCCACGCCCAACAAGGTCACAGAATTTGGCGTCAGGCCGATGCGATTCAAAAATCCGCCAATCGGGTCGAGCACCCATTTAAAAGTAACGCGTAAAAAATCAGTGAATGTTTTCTTCACACTCAACCTCAGGAATAAGATTGTCCAATCATACCCGAAAAAATCAGGGATGCAGGGTCTGGCATCAAAATAAGAATCAAACGTCTTCTTCGTCAGACGGCATGACATCACGCTCTTTACCGCCCCCCTGCGATGGACCGACCACGCCCATCTCTTCAAGCTGATCCAGCAAACGCGCGGCGCGCGGATAACCGATCCGCAGGCGGCGCTGCAACATCGAAGCGGATGCACGCTGGTTCGTTCGCACAATCGAGATGGCCTGTTCGATCAAACCGTCATCTTCATTTTCATCCGGCTCGGACAGCAATTTCTCCCACGGCGCAGAATCATCGGCTTCCATTTCGCTATTTTTCTGCCAGTAATCGATGATGCGCTCGATCTCCATGTCCGTGATCATTACGCCCTGCGCACGGATCGGATTACCGACCTCAGGATTTAGGAAAAGCATGTCACCACGTCCGAGCAAAGTTTCCGCGCCGGTGGAATCGAGAATGACGCGGCTGTCCACGCCGGAGGCAACGGCAAAAGCCAAACGGGCCGGGAAGTTCGCTTTAATGAGACCCGTTACCACGTCGGTTGAGGGGCGTTGAGTCGCAACGACCAAATGGATTCCCGTTGCGCGCGCCATCTGCGCCAGCCGCACAAGATTATGTTCGGTCTGATCCGGCGCGGACATCATCAGGTCAGCCAGTTCATCGATCAAAACCACGATGCGCGGCAAAGTTTGTCCGTCTGATTTTTTGAGTTGTTTGCGGTTATAGGCTTCGAGATCGCGCGAGTTGGCGGCTTCGAGCAAACGATAACGATGCTCCATCTCGACCACCAGCCAGCGCAAAACGCCGAGGATGCGATCAATGTTGGTTTCGACTTTTCCAAAAAGATGAGGCAGGCCATTGAAGCGCAGCAACTCCACCATCTTTGAATCGATCATGACCATGCGCAGATCTTCGGGCGGATTGTTCATCGCAAGGCAGGCCGCGAAAGCCGTGATGCACACCGATTTGCCGGAGCCGGTCGCGCCCGCGATCAAGATGTGCGGCATCCGCGCCAAATCCGCAACCAACGGATGGCCGGAAACGTCACGGCCAAGCGCAATCGCCAGCGGCGCGCCGATGCGATGAAAAACTTCGCTTTCCAAGATCGGCTTCATGCGCACAACGGACGAATGCGAATTCGGCACTTCTATACCGACATAAGGTTTGCCCGGCACCGGCGCTTCGATACGCAAACGTTGCGCTGAAAGAGCAAGCGTCAAATCTTTTTGCAGGCTGGCGATCTGCGCCACGCGCACCTTCATTTGCTGGGCTTCATCGTCTTCGCTCGCGCCCGGCTTCTTGATAAAACCAGGCTGCACAGCGAACTGCGTCACTGACGGGCCAACGCGATAGCCGATCACTGTAGCCGGAATACCAAACTCGGAAAGAGTTTTCATGATCATGCCAGCCGTCATATTGATCGTGCGCTCGTCGGCGCGCGCTGGCGTTGATGTCCTTGC
>JAJYOH010000251.1 GCA_021796315.1 Chloroflexota bacterium | reverse complement strand
GATTACACGGACGGATACAGATCAACGCGGATTTTTTAAAAGGCTGTTCCGTGAGATTCTGTGGAATCCGTTCAATCCGTGTGCAGAATCACGGCAAACCCCGGATGGCCATTTTTATTCAGCCGGTTCAGATTTACCGGATGTGGCCAGCATGAAGCCGATGAACATCAGGATCGCGCCGACGAATTCACTGAGATAAAGCAGGTCAGTCAGACCGGCTTTGAGAAATGTCCCGCCGGAGGCCGGGGCCAGCGCGCCGGCTGCGATGAGAATGTTGCCGAACATGCGATTGGCAAGAACTTTCTTGCGCCAGAAAAGAAATGCGGAATAGATCGCGCCGCCGACCAGGGTTAGCGTGCCGTAGACGTTTAGTAAGATGGTCAACAAAATAATGAAGCCGCTGCGGGAAAAGACAGTTTTATATTGTTCGGAAACTGCTTTTGTTACATCGAAGTTCGAGGATAGAACGGGGGCGAAAAGCACGAGCAGAATCGCAAATGCCGAAATGCCAGCCAGCGCCCAGGTCAGGATTTTAGCGGTGTCGCCTTTGCGGATCAACAAATGGACGGAACCCATTCCCAGCCAGGCGGCGGTCAGCATCGCGCCTGTCAGATACCAGATCTTGACAACGAGGCTGCTGAAGGTCAGACCGAGAAGGACTTCGGTGAAAGTCCCAATTCCGTAGAAAAGCAAACCGATGGACCAAAGCAAAAGATGAATCCCGCCGCGCTGGCGATAGCGATTAAAAACTGCAACGACAAAAACAAAGGTGACGATGGTGGAAAGATAGGGAATGTAATTCATATTTTCTCCAGAAGAAAATTTATGCGCCGGGCGTGAGTCCCACCAGCGACATGCCGATGAGAACGATCACAGCCAGCAGGATAAACAAAAGTACGCCAAGCAAAACGGGGACAAGTTTTTCCGTCCAAAAGCTTGGATCGAATCGTTTTGATTGAGTCGGTTTTTTCATTGAGCCTTCTCCAAAGATTGAAAAGTTTCAAGCAGGTTCAACAGGATCAAATCTGTAAAGGTATGCACCTGATGCAGCATCTCGCCCCAGGCCTGCCCGGACGGGATGTTGGCATCCTGATAAACGCTGATGATGGATTCGAGCAGGACGTCGCGGAAAAATAAAAACGCGCGCACCGCCTCGAGACTGCTCAAACCCAAACGATGGGCGCGTGCGGCGTATTCGTAGCCGATGGCGTGGACCTCGGACGAGGCATCCTGTCCGCTGGCCGCGATGTAGGACATCAATCCCTGGAACATCATGTGGGCGCTGCGACGATATTGCAGGCGCGCTTCCTGGTCCAGCTTTTGATACCAGGCCTCGGCTTCGAGTTTTCCCTCGGTGATCCGCAAACGGACATTCCGCACCGCGGACTGCATCATGGCTTCTGGCGCGACATCGCTGCGCTTGCGGGCGTGTTCGGCCCACAATTCCACATCGACGCGTTTATAGCGGCGATGCCCGCCCTGGGTGACCTGCACCGGCAGCAGACCCTTGTTCGACCACAAGCGGACGGTGCTGGGATGCACGCCAAGCAATTTGGCCGCGCCGCTTAACGAGAGCCAGTCTTCGCTCATGCGACGGACCTGTTGATTTTATATTTTGATGGAAAAATAAATTGCCGCATAATTCCTTTGCTCTTAAACATAGCAAGGGCGTTTGCGCCCTCGACTCTGACGCTGAATTGTACTTTTGGGGGCAGATGCGTCAATGTAGATTTGTACAGATTTTACAAGGGGAGGATGAGAGCAAAATAATAAAAAAAAACGGCAACTGCTTTGATTTTGCGGATTTTTTCAAATCAGCGCAAATCCATGTAATCCGCGGAGGGTTTTTGGCTTCCTACCCGTGACTTTACGGTTCCTGCGCGTTACTTTATCGTTCCTTGATGTTACTTTGCCTTTTCTTGACGCTACTTTGCCTTTTCTTGACGCTACTTTGCCTTTTCTTGACGTTACTTTGCCTTTTCTTGACGTTACTTTGCCTTTTCTTGACGCTACTTTGCCTTTTCTTGACGTTACTTTGCCTTTTCTTGGTGTTACTTTTCCGTTTCTTGATGTTACTTTACCTTTTCTTGACGTTACTTTACCGTTTCTTGGTGTTACTTTGCCGTTCCTACCCGCGACTTTACGATTCATACGTGTGACTTTATGACTTCTTCCAATACACATCGGGCTGCCTCGCTGTAAGGGCGGGCAGCCCGATGATCAGCATGATCCATTATTCAGTTATTTTATAGTTTCCAATCTAAATACTGGATACTTCGACTCTATTTTTTCAAACTCTGAGACTGGCGCATCTTTGCTCACTGGTATATGCGGACGCGCCCCGGGCGCAAGCTGTAAATATGCCTTCAAGATCGGCGCTCGCTGGCTGACATCTACTTCTGTCAGGAGAACCTGCTCACTAATTCCGTGTCGAAGCCGTGCTTTTCCGCCTGCCGCTTTAACATTTTTCACCCAGTTCGCTTCCTCTCCCAACATGGACACGAGGTATCTCTCCCTGTTCATGACTACCATCGCAAGCGGAAAGCTTATCGTTTTTCCCGATTGTCTTCCCACTACTTCCAGTGTGACAAAACGGTTAGGAAATAATCCTGCTGAGTGAAGTATTGCCCAGCCCTTATTTATTATTTTGGTTAATTGGTTTGGACGTCCCCCACGATACATCCATCTTTTCAGAGCCATTCTTTCTCCGTGATAATTTGTTGAACTTTGTGACGGTATTACTCGTTCACTGCCTGCCGTGTTGGGCAGCGCTCCTGTTTTACTTCGTGCAATTCTATCTTTTCTGCGTAATTCTCGGTTCAATAGGTGGGCTAATTTTTCTCTGAATTGATGTTAGATTCTGTTTAATTATTTCAGGTGAAATATTATAAAAATAAATTTGCCCGTCTA
This sequence comes from Chloroflexota bacterium, assembly GCA_021796315.1. Next base: position 5,389 of record JAJYOH010000251.1, on the reverse strand, counting down.
ACTCTAGTGTTAATGTAGATGATTCGAGATTGGATAGAAAATCCCCTAATCTTATTCCTTGATTTGCATTCCATTTGCCGTTCTCGCCTTTAATAAATTCATTGTTATCATCCTTTGCAAAGGGAACAACCAATTCGAAATTAGCACCTGCTGGTATTCCGTTTGTGTTTTTAGGCAAGACAAGATTTCCGCTGATATTGAAATAAATAGGGAAAATTTCATTTGTTAAATTAGATTGCAACTTGCCAGAGACATTCAGAATAGACTTTTTATTTGATTTGTTTTTTCCACGAAACAGGAAATTGGTCACATGATCAATTCTGTCATTTGTACAAGATGCTGAGATTATCTCAGTTTTTGTGTTGAGAATAACCCCAGTTGCTTTGCGATAATACAAAAAACCCACTAAACAGAGAATAAGGACGAAAACCCCTGCGCCAAAAATTAAGAATAAATTTTTGGTAGTAAGAGATGTTAAATATGTAACTATAGAAGGCAATCCCAATATGATGCCAGCAATAACAGCACTTCCTACAGGATCATGCCATATTTTCTTCAGCAAGTTCTTAAGCATATTGTTTTCCTGGGTATAGTTTGAAAGATAGCAGTCCAACGGCTTAGTGGTTAAAGATTGATTTGTACACTACAGTAACGAAGGAAGAAAAATTTACTTCCCGCTCTTCGTCATCTGCCGCGCCATTTTTATAATGTTTCATCAAGCACATCAGGATGATTGACAAGCCACGCGCGCAGGGAATTTGCAATTTTTTCAACATCGTCCAAATGAGATGCGCAAATCTCAAACAGCTCGTCTGCGCTGACATCATGATAAAAATGCACGAGCCGGTTACGATATCCCGCCAGTTTTTGCATGAGGTGAAGTTCGGCTGGCGGAATAATGCCGTGCCTGCCTAAAGCCACAGCGATCTCTTTATATTCCGTCACCGCTTCGCCAAAACCTTTTGCAACGATATGCCTGCCCATATCGAATAACGCTTCCAATGCGCGGCGCAGACATGATTCTGCCGACCAAATATTCCGGCTATCCTGCATGAATGTGTTTTTGGAATTCAGCGGCAAGGCATGGATCTCGCCGATCATTCGATCCACCCACATCAGCCGATCACTGATCACCCGCTTGGAAATTTTTCCCGGCATCATGTTAAACCTCGCGCAAGATTGTCGCCATGCGTTCACGCTCGAAATCGATCAAGTCCCCGGCGCGGCGCAGGACAAAGAGTTCATATTCATCCGCAAGATATGAATCTTCAGCGTAGATGCGTTCACCACGGATGATGTTCGCCGCGAGAAAAGCATCCACTTCATTCAACACAAGCAAATCCACATGGGGCAAGTTGAAGGTGTCTTCCAATTCAAGCGCCAGATCAACCTTGTCGTCAATCGAAAAAGGGGAATGGGTTAGAACGCCAACGTCCAAATCGCTTTGCGATTCCCGGAATTGAAACGCTTCATCTTCCAGTACATGGAGCGTTTCAGCGGCGCGACTGCCAAAGGCGTATAACGCCTTGATCTGATATTTCTTACAGAGACGCTCGATCTTTTGCAGCCGCGTGTTCATGTTCTTATTATACTTACTTCCCGCTCTTCGTCATCTGCCTGGCGGTCTGCATCAACTCATGCGCGGAACGGAGCGTGCCTTCGCCGACTCCGCCGAGCATTTGCGCGAGTTCGAGTAATTGCGGTTCGCCGTCCAGCCGTTCGACGCGCGTCAGCGTGCGATTGGCTTGAATTAATTTTTGCACCTGATAATGCTGGTCGCCGAAGGCAGCCAGTTGAGGGAGGTGCGTCACGCAGAAAACCTGATGGGTGCGTCCCAGATGCCAGAGTTTGAATCCAACGATCAGGCCGACGCGTCCGCCGATGCCCTGGTCGATCTCGTCGAAGATCAGCGACGGGATTTGGTCGGCGCTGGCCAAAATATTTTTCAATGCCAGCATCAAGCGCGAAGTCTCACCGCCGGAGGCGATCTTCGCCAGCGGTTTGAGTCCTTCGCCGGGATTCGGCGCGACCAAAAATTCGACGCGGTCCAGGCCGTTCTGGTCGAAGGCCACGCGCGAACCATCATTCAATGGAATGCCATTTGGGTCGGGCTTGGTTTGGAAGTCCACGCCAAAGCGGGCGGCAGCCATTTTCAAGTCATCAAGTTCGATCTCGATGCCCTTGCCCAATTTTTCTGCGGACGATTTGCGTTTGTCTGAAAGTGTCTGCCCCTGCTTCGATAAAGTTTGAAGCAGTTTATTCTCTTCCGCTTCCAACACGCCGATGCGTTCGCCCGCGTTGGAAATATTTTCCAACTGCTTGCGCGCATCCACGCCAAAGGCGATGGCGGCTTGAATACTTCCGCCATATTTGCGCGTCAGATGATGGATCAGATTCAAACGTTCTTCAACTTCGTCCAAGCGTTTCGGATTGAACTCGATCTCATCCAGATAGTCACGCAAACTGCGGACAACATCCGCGACTGTGTCTTCCAACACCGCGGCCTGGTTCGCAAGGTCTTCCTGCGCCTTATCTATTTTTGCAAGCGCGGCCAATGCCTGCGCTGCCTGTCCGATCAGATCGCTGGCCGCCACAGATTCCTGCGAGCCTTCATCCAAAACTTCGAGCGCGTGCTGCGCATATTGCGCTAGTGATTCTGCGTTGGCGAGCCGGTCACGTTCCTTGCGGAGTTCATCTTCTTCGCCGGGTTTGAGCTTGGCCGATTCAATTTCGTCGGCCTGGAACGTCAACATTTCAAGGCGGCGGTCGGCGTCGGCTTGTGCGGCGCGCAATTCGTTCAACTCGCGGCGAACGGTCAATAACTTTTGATACGACTGGCGATATTCACCGAGCGGTTTTGAAATATCCGCGTAACGATCCAGCAAACCGAGATGCGCGCGCGGATCGAGCAGGGATAAATGTTCAGATTGGCCGTGGATATCTATCAGCGCCGCGCCAATTTCCTTGAGCAGCGACACGCCCGCGGTCCGGCCATTGACGCGCGCCGTGCTGCGTCCTTCGCGGCGGATCTCACGCGTCAGCGTCACGTAATCGGGATCATCCAGCAAGTCCTCACGTTTGAGGATGAGTTGCACCGCTTCTTTTTCCGGACCCTTGAGCTGGAACACGCCTTCGACGAACGCGTTATCCGCCTCGGCCCTGACCATGGTCGCATCGGCGCGGCCGCCGACCAATACATCCACCGCATCCAGGATGATGGATTTTCCCGCGCCGGTTTCGCCGGTCAGGATGATGAGGCCGGGGCCGAGTTTAAGATTGAGCTTGTCGATGATGGCGAAGTTCTGGATGTGGAGTTCGGTCAGCATTTAGCCACCAATGCGAATTCCAGAAATCTGTGTGTACGCGGCGGGCACGGCCATCACCAGATAAACGACCTGCCAAATGGCGGGCAGCAGAACGCCAAGCCCTTGAAGGCTGCCTGAAAAAATCATAAAGATGGCGGGCAGGGTGTAGATGAACAGGGCGGGCAATCCGCCGACCACGATGCCCACTGCGGCAGTGGTGAACAACAAACGCGAACGCCTGTTTTTGATAAAGCGTAAAATAACATTGCCGATCACAGCGCCTGCGCCGGGGGCAATAAACAAGACAAATATGCCAAAGAAAAATGAGCTGACCACCATCACCAGCACGCTGGCAATTCCTGACGCAATCACGGCAACGATGAAGGCCACGATATAGTCTGTCCAGACGGCGGTATCGAAAACTTTTTGTTGTGATTTCACACATTCCTTGCAGCGGTAACCGGTGGGGGTGAGGATGGCGCACTGGGCGCAGATGGGTCTCTCGCAGCGATTACAGCGCAAGGTGGTCGGGCGATTCGGGTGAACATAGCAAAATAAATTGTCGGTGTCGGTCATTGTGTCTATCCTACAGGTGGGGTTGATTCATGTGGGCATTCAAGTTGCGATAAAAATAACCCGGGTCTCCAAAGCGGACAAATTGCGCCACATACGATGCGGCGCGTATATCCACGTGATCGTCTTCGGCGAGCGGCAAAGGCGGCTGTCCATCCACGCTGACAACTGCATTCTCGCTCTTTGCAATAATGCTGACCGATGAGCCTTCCGCCAGAACGACGGCGCGATCCACAGACAGGTGGGGCGCAATCGGGACGATCAAAATGTTTCGCAAATCGGGCGGAAGGATCGGTCCGCCTGCGGCCAGGGCGTAGGCGGTTGAACCGGTGGGTGTGGATGCGATCAGGCCGTCGCAAACATAAGTTGTCAGAACGCGTCCATCCACGCTGGCAGCCAGCCGCACCGGGCGCAGGTTTTGTCCGCGGCTGACAACGGTCTCGTTCAACGCGTGCCAGTGTCCCAGCACTTCACCGGCTCGAACATGCTCGGCATGGATCATCATACGATTCTCGATCCAGGCCTCGCCGTTGAAAAGCCGCTCCAGCATTGGACGCCATTCATCGCGTTGAATCTGGATGAGAAACCCCAATCGTCCGAGGTTGATTCCCAAAATTGGGACGCCGCTCGGCGCGCATAAATGTCCTGCGCGCAGCATGGTCCCATCGCCGCCCACTGCGATCAACATGTCGAATTCGCCGCTCTTGACGCGCCGCCGCAAGTCTTCGTCATACAATGAACCCTGCGGCGCGTTGAAACCCTTTTCCTTCAAAAACCTGACGATCAAATCCGCTTCGGCAGCGGCTTCCGGCATCTTCGGATATGAAACGACCACGGGGCGCTTTGGGTTGAACGGCTCGGACATATTGAAATATTATACACTCCCATCCCATCAGGCCAAACTCTGGTCACATACTTTCCTGAACCCGCATTTGCGGCAACGCGCCGCGTCCATGTGCGAACGCGGAACATTGGTGCGAACCTCGTCGCGCTTCAATTCGGCTAGAAGATCGAGCAGGGATGATTCGAGCGCGGGCGTGTAATCCACGGCAAAGTCACGGTTTGGATAATGAATGATCCCATACGGCGGACGTTTGCCGTAGGTTTTTTCCACGAGCAGGCAATATGCAGCCACCTGGAAGATGTGCGAGTCATACGGCGCTTCGGGCGTGCGTCCCGTTTTGACTTCGACCGGAATGATGCGTCCATTTTGCTCGACGAGATAATCCGGTTTGCCGGTCAATCCCAATTCTTGAGAAAATAGCGGCTTCTCCACTTCGCCCCAGGCGCGTGTGTCGGTGTAGATGACGCGTCCGCCGGGCAGGCCGGCCTGCTTCTGCTGGCGGTTTGATTGCCAGAAGAAAACGATGGCAAGAATAAAAAGAATAAGCGCAATGAATGGCATTAGATGAATCTGAAGGTGAGATAAGCTACCAGCAAAATAAAAGCTGCCAGCAACAGGAGCAGGGCCAAGGTCCGCAAGAGACCCGCGGCGACGACCTTGCGTCCGT
>JAJYOH010000250.1 GCA_021796315.1 Chloroflexota bacterium | reverse complement strand
CTAATCGCCAGTTCATGTTGAGGGCTGGCATTCAGCCAGCCCTCAATCACCCAAAACTATAGCGGTAACTGGAGTACATTATGACAAAAATTCTAACACGACGCGACTTTCTAAAACTTGGCGGGGCGGCAACGGCAGCACTAGCAGTGGGACAAATGCTTCAGCCGATGGTGGCGCAGGCGGCGCGTGACGCCGGACAACTTAACGCTGCCGGCGATGGCTACATTCCGAGCATGTGCGAAATGTGCGTCTGGCGCTGCGGCCTGCTCGCCAAAGTCAAAGATAGCCGTGTCGTCAAACTGGAAGGCAACCCCGATCATCCGCATTCCAAAGGCAAATTGTGTCCGCGCGGCCAGGCCGGGTTGATGAACACTTACGATCCTGATCGTGTGTTGACCCCGCTCATTCGGGTGGGAAAACGCGGCGAGGGCAAATTCCGCAAAGCATCCTGGGAAGAAGCGTTGGACCTTGTCGCCAAAAACATGCTCGACATCAAGCAGAAATACGGCCCCGAGGCGATGGTCTTTTCATCCACGCACAACTTATCACAGCCGCTATTCGAGAATCTGTTGCAGGCTTTCGGCTCGCCCAACTATGGGACTCAGCGCAGCTTGTGCTTCAATGCCATGATCGTCTCGAACCTAATGACATACGGCATGGAAGAACCCAACCGAGATTATAGTAAAGTCGAATACATCATTATGACCGGGCGCAACCTGGCCGAAGCCATCTCCAACTCGGAAACCGGCGAGATGATCCATGCCATAGACCGTGGAGCCAAGATGGTGGTGCTCGATCCGCGTTTCACCAAGACAGCCGCCAAAGCGACCGAATGGCTGCCCATCCGCCCCGGCACCGACCTGGCCTTCCATCTGGCAATGCTCAATGTCGTCATCACCGAAGGCCTTTACAACCACTATTTCGTGGACCAATATACCGTTGGTTTCGATGAGGTCGCGAACAGCGTCAAACAGTACACACCTGAATGGGCGGCGGGGCTTACCGAAATCCCGGCGGATACCATCCGCCGCATTGCGCGCGAGTTTGCCGCGGCCGCGTCTTCCGCGCTGGCCCACAACGGGTGGCGTACCTCGAATTTTGTTAATTCATTCCAAACCGAACGCGCCATTGCCATTTTAAATGCCTTGGTCGGTAACTGGAATACTACAATGTTTCCGGCTGGAAGCGAAGGCGCCGGATTGGGCGCTCCCACCCAGCCAGCTTATCCGCGCGTTTCTGCCTTGCGCCTGGACGGCGTGCCGTGGAAGTATCCATTCGTTCCGCTCAAGATCGGCGTCTTCCAGCAAATGCGAGACTCAATTGTGGCCCAGGATCCTTATGCCGCACACGGCTGGTTCATCTCGCGCCAGAATCCCACCATGTCACTACCCGACCGCAAGAAAACATTGGAAGCCTTCGCCAAGATGGATTTCATCGTCACGGTGGACATCATCATGAACGACACTTCCTGGTTCTCGGATGTTGTCCTGCCCGAAGCGTCATATCTGGAACGTTATGATCCACTCAACGTAGTTGGAAACCGTGCCTTTCTGCGCCAGCCGGTCATCGAAACGCAGGGCGAAGGAAAATCGGCGTTGTGGATTTACAAACAACTCGGCGAACGCTTGGGATTAAGCGACTTCTTCCAGTACAAAGATGATGAAGACTATATCACCCAGCAGTTGGCTCCATTAGGCGTATCGCTGGACGCCGTTCGAAGCCGCGGCTATGTGGATTTGCCGGAAAGCAATTCCGACATCTACAAGTGGAGCACACCTACTGGAAAGATCGAGCTTAGTTCTGCAACACTCGACAAAGCCGGTTTCGACGGTGTCCCTAAATGGGAAGAGCCGCCCGCGCCCAAGTCCGGCCAATTCTATCTGCTGACCGGTAAAGATGCCCGCCAGACACAGTTCGGCACACAGAACAACCAGTTGTTGCATAAATATGATGATGTTCCAGGCTTATGGATAAATGCCAAGACCGCGGCCTCTCAGGGCTTGAAAGATGGCGACATGGTTGAAGTGACCAGCAATGTCGGCCAGATTCACATCAAGCTGCAGGCCACCCAGGCAATTCGTCCGGATTGCGTCTATATGACCCCCGGCTTCGGCCACCTTTCGAAAGGCTTGACCACAGCCTATGGAATTGGGTCCAGCTCATCAGACTTGCACGTCACATATACCGATCCGATCAGCGGCGGCCAGGCCCTTAGTCAAACATTTGTAACGGTAAAGAAGGCCTAAGCCAGGAGCCATCATGACTGATATTCAGAACATCAAACACAAGGCTTTTCTTTATGATGCCACGCGCTGTATCGACTGCCGCGCCTGTATGATCGCCTGCAGCGTCGAAAACAAGATTCCGATGGACAAGACCCGCATCTGGGTGGCCGGTATTGGACTTAAAGGTGAATATCCGAACTTGGACCGCGCTTCGATGGTTTATCACTGTATGCACTGCGAAGAACCCGATTGCATGTCGGCTTGCCCGGTGGGCGCTTACAGCAAACGCGAGGACGGTCCGGTGCTTTACAACAAAGATCTATGCATCGGTTGCCGCTATTGCATGAATGCCTGTCCCTTTGGCGTGCCGCATTTCGACTACGATAAGGGCCTTGTTCAAGGCGCGTTCATAGACAAATGCACCATGTGCCCGCAGCGAATTGACAACGGCCTGGAACCCGCTTGTGTAGCCACCTGCCCCACAGATGCGCTGATGTTCGGCGAACGCGCCGACTTACTAAAGGAAGCGCACGCCCGCATCCAGGCTCACCCGGATCGTTACATCAATCATGTTTATGGCGAGACCGAAAACGGCGGCACGTCCTATCTCATTCTCTCGCATGTTCCGTTTAGCGAACTTGGATTGCCGGACGTTGGCTCCACGCCAGTCAAGAACGTTAGCGAAGCAGTGATGGGTGTCACCATCCCATTTGCGTTGACCTGGGGCGCAGTATTGACCGGTGTTTCAGTCGGTGTGCATGCTTACAACCAGAAAAAAGAAACTGCGGCCAAACAACTTGCCGAAGCCGAAAAAACGAAAGAGGAGACCAAATGAAACTAAAGCTCGTTATCAACCAACGTCTCCGCTTAAGCCCGCTGGTTATGGTATTGCTGACCCTGATGGGCATCGCCTTCGTGGTCGCTATGATCCGTTACATCTTTGGCATTGGCGCCATCAGCGACTTGAGCAACGCTTATCCGTGGGGCTTTTGGGTCAGCTTCGATTTGTTCACCGGGATCGCAATCAGCAGCGGCGCGTTTGTCATTACAGCAATGGTATATATCCTCGAACTCGAGCAATTCCGCCCTCTTGTCAGGCCGACTTTGCTCACAGGCCTGCTCGGTTACATCATGGAAGTGATCGCTCTCCTTGTGGATTTGGGACATCCGGAACGCATCTGGCACTATTTCATTTACCAGAACTTTACCTCGTTCCTGCTTGCCATCGGCCTTTACGTGATGATCTATTCAACCATCATGGCGGTTGAGTTTGCTCCGGCTGTTCTCGAAAGATTTGGGCTGCAAAAACCAGCCAATAGAATTAAGCGGTTTATGAAACTTTTGGTGATTCTTGGGGCAACCATCTCAACTTTGCATCAAGGCGCTCTCGGCGCGCTGCTATTGATCCAACCGGCAAAGTTAAATCCTTTGTGGTGGACGCCCATCCTGCCGATATTGTTCTTCATCTCTTCCATTGCCATCGCATTAGGCATGATCATTTTTGAATCATCGCTCAGTTCCCGTTATTTCCATCGCGGCCTTGAGATCCATTTACTTGAAAAATTGGGCGTGATCATCCCGTTTGTCCTGGGCATCTATCTGATCGTGCGATTTATCCAACTCGCCCTTGCCAATGACCTGCAATATGTGTTCAACAGCGGATTGATGAGCATTCTGTTCTGGACGGAGATCATCCTCGGCTCGGTCATCCCGTTGATCCTGTTCTCGATCAAGCGGGTGCGCCAGAACACCAATGGACTGCTGATCGGCGCGATCATCTTGTTGGTCGGAATGATTCTCGACCGCTTCAACGTGAGCTGGTTTGCCGTCAAACATCCGGATCCAATCACCTACATCCCGACATTCATGGCGAATAACGTGCACTATTTCCCGTCCCTGCCTGAAGTCTCCATTTCACTCGGCATCTTCTCGGCCGGCATTCTGGCTTTCGGCCTGGCCATCAAGTATCTGCCAATCTTTGAAGATGAAGACGAGCACGGAACGCAGCACAGTCCAGCGCCCAGCGGAGCTAGCGATTAATTTGAACATGATGAAAACCGCTCCCTTGCAGGAGCGGTTTTCATCCCTCGACTATAATACCGCTCATGCGCCCAACATTTTTCCATCACCTGCACCCGCCGACCATTCCGGCCAAACAATCGCGCTGGCGTTACACCCTTGGCGCGGGCGGCATGGCGGTCTTCCTGGCTTTGGTGTTGGTTACAACCGGCGCATTGGAAATGTTCTATTACATTCCCACACCCGATGAAGCGGCGCGTTCAGTGCAGACCATCAGTTATCTCGTGCCGTTCGGCGGATTGCTGCGCAACATTCATTTCTGGTCGGCGCAGCTTCTGCTGATCGTCAGCGCCGTCCATTTGGCGCGCATCGTTTTCACCGGCTCCTACGCGCCGCCGCGCCGCTTCAATTATTTACTCGGCCTTGCATTATTTGTTCTTTCAATTCTTCTCGACTTCACCGGTTATGTTCTGCGCTGGGACCAGGGGATTCAATGGGCGCTCGTAGTTGGGACAAATTTACTGAAGACGATTCCACTGCTCGGAAACTTTTTCTACGTTCTCGCCACCGGCGGGACCCAAATCGGGTTGCCCACCCTGATCCGTTTCTACGCCTGGCACATTTTCGGCTTGACAGTTGCCGCCGTTATCCTGATGATTTGGCACTCCTTCCGCGTGCGCCGCGATGGCGGGATCGCCGTCCCGCCGCCGCACTTGCGTACCGACCATGAACGCACCACTCGCAACGAACTGGTGCGACGCGAAGTGCTGGCAATGCTTTTCATCAGCGCGGCCCTGATTTTATTGTCGGCGTTTTTCCCCGCCCCCATCGCGCCGCCATTTACGGATACAACCTCGTTATCCAGTACAGCCCGCGCGCCCTGGTTTTTTCTTTGGGTACAGCAAATGCTCAAATGGGGCGACCCATTTTTCTGGGGCGTTCTAATTCCAATTGTTCTTCTGCTTGTGCTGATATTGATCCCTTATGTTTTTCCAAAACCATCTCAAAGTGAATTGGGACGCTGGTTCCCGAAATCCAACCGGCTGGTGCAGATCGTGCTCGGGATCATCTTTCTGATTTTTATTGTGCTCACCGTGTGGGCAAGTCTGTCAACATAAAAAATCATGCGTCGAATTATCGGTATAGCCTCTGCAATTTTATTAGCCGCTTTATTGGTGACCTGGTGGTGGACTTCACGCACGCCGCGCCCCATCGCACTGACCCCAACTCTAACTGGCCAGGTTGAATACTGTCTTACCTGTCACAGCGACTTAAAGGAAATCAGCCCGTCGCACCCGGTGAAAACTTTCGGCTGCGTCATCTGCCACGGCGGCGAACGGCTGGCGCTGAACGCCGATTTGGCTCACAGCACCATGCGCGGCGGAGCAAATCCGTCCGACCTGTCAGTAGTGCAACAGTCGTGTGGCGAAAGCAACTGCCATTCCGGCAGCGAAGCGGATCAACGGAATCACATCCAGCGCGTGATGACCAGCATCCAATCCACGTATGCCGGGGCCATTGCAAACATCCGCTATTCATTTGGCGCGCAATCTAATTTGAAAGCGCAACTCGGCATCGTCGCTGTAACGGATAAAAACAACGTCTCGTTGCAAGCCTTTGATCCATCGACAGAAACAAACCCGATGGTGAAGAAGTTCGGCGCCAACTGCCTGACCTGCCACATCAACGCCACGCCGCGCGCTGGGGGAGCATTTGATCGCTTCACAGGTTGCGCGACCTGCCATACGCCCCTCACCCCAACCCCTCTCCCAACTTTGGGAGAGGGGCAAGGGGAGAGGGTGCAGATCCATCAACTAACCACCGCTATTCCATACACACAATGCAACACCTGCCACAACCGCGGCAACTACGATCTGCGCACGATGACTTTTGTCGAGCGCACCGATCTAGCCACTGATCGTTTGCATAATTACTACCAACCCATTTCACAATTCACGAAATGCGAATACACGCTCGATTGCGTGGATTGCCACACGCGCACCGAAGCCATGGGCGATGGAAATATTTATTCCAGCAAGAAAGATATTCAATACATTCAATGCAAAACCTGTCACGGCACGCCCACCGAATTGCCGCAGACAAAAACGCTGACCGATCCAAACGATATTGCGTTTCGTTTGGCGGGACTCAACCCGGTCGTTGACTTGAAGCTCGGCGAAACAATTCTCGTCACGGATAAAGGCGAGCCGCTATGGAACACGCACGTCCTGCCTGATGGAACGTATCAGCTTGTCGGCAAAGCCACCGGTCAGGTATTTACTTTTAGGCCGGTGATGGGCAGCGGCTGTACGCAGAACGGAATTGATCAATCATCCGCGTATTGTCACACCTGCCATTCGGTTCAACGTTAGTATGTCATTGCAAGGAGTGATCCACTGATCATCCTGAGATTGCCACAGCGGAAGTACACCGCCTCGCAATGACAGTAGGAAAATATGCCCGATCTATCGCGCCGCGACTTTCTCAAACTCACCACGACCGCGTTGTTGACCATCAGCGGCGCGCTTGGCGTTGGCGCGTTGTTTCGTTTTTTGGATTATCAAACCGAGCCGCCGCCTAAAACGGAATTTGACGTCGGCCCGGCCTCCAAATATCCGCTGGATTCCCGCACGCTTCTTCCCGATGTTCCGGCCGTTCTCATCCACAACGCGGCTGGATATTCAGCTTTGAGTTTGGTCTGCACCCACCTCGGCTGTACGGTTGAGAAAAACGCGGACGGCTTTGCCTGTCCCTGTCACGGCTCACGTTACAATGCAGACGGTTTGGTCCAACGAGGGCCGGCCTCGAAACCTTTACGCCAATTCCGCATAGAAATGACGCAAGACGAAACGTTGATCCTGCACACTGATTAGATTTCATCTGCAAATCAAATATATTACGTCGTTGCGAGCCGCGTTCGTGGCGGCGAAGCAATCCCCACCGCAATTTGGGAGATTGCTTCGAGGAAAAACACCTCTCGCAATGACAAAAAAAATTGCATACACACCCAAATAACGGAGAACTCCATGATTCCGAATTTATCCAGCCTGCTTGAACTTTCCTCCAGCCGACATAGTCATCTTTGTCCGCGGCAGGTATTAGGCGTCCGCATGGGATTGGCCGGACTGGAGGTTTTAGGAGTCAAAGCGCCCGTCACGAAACTCACCGCGCTGGTCATCGTCGAAACGGACAGTTGTTTTGCGGACGGGATTGAAGTATCCACCGGCACGACGGTCGGCCACCGTACGTTGCGCGTGAATGATATGGGCAAGATCGCCGCCACTTTCGTCAACGTAAAGACCGGTCGGGCGGTGCGCATTTCGCCTGCGCTGGATGTGCGCCAGCGCGCACCGATCTATGCCCCGCACGAAAAATGTCATTACTTTGCCCAACTGGAAGGTTATCAAGTCATGCCGGAGCAGGAATTATTCCGCTTTCAGGAGGTGATCCTGCAGCCATCCTTGAACGCCATCCTCAGCAAACCGGGTATGCTGGTCAAATGCAATAATTGCGGCGAAGAGATCATCAACGAGCGGGAACAGATCGTGAACGGAACAGTATTATGCCGCGCCTGCGCCAATCAAGGCTACTATTTGAGCAGGCCCGCACGCGTGGAAATATGTGCCATAATGGATGGACAGCCTCGCTAATAATATCCAATAGTGTCATTGCTTCGGCAAGGAACGCCTCGCAATGACAGATTTTCTTTTATTTACCCGCGCACAAAATAAATGATCGAGACGGCCACGCCGATCGTGACCACGATCCAACGCAGGGTGGCAGGTTTGACGCGGCCCGCCAGCCGTCCTCCCAGGGCGCCGCCGATCAACGCGCCGACCGCCATGACGATCGCCGCCGGCCAGACAGCTTTTCCGGAAAACAGGAAAAAGACCGCGGCGGCGACGTTGACGGCGAACGCGACCGCTTGTTTGAGGGCGTTTAGACGAGTCAGTGTGTCTTCGAGCACGAGTCCCAGAACGGCCAACACGATCACACTCAAACCTGCGCCGAAATATCCGCCGTAGATGGCGGCCAGCCCGACCGGGATTGTGACCCATTTATCGGAAGGTGTGCCCCCTTTGTTTTGTTCC